>DATBHH010000089.1:0-8039 GCA_036557525.1 Solirubrobacterales bacterium
CTGGTGCTGGACTTCGGGGGGCAGTACTCGCAGCTCATAGCGAGGCGGATCAGGGAATGCGGCGTTTTTGCCGAGCTGCTGCCGGCGAGCACCTCGGCCGACTCGATCCGCGAGCGCGGGCCGAAGGGGTTGATCCTCTCCGGCGGGCCGGCCTCGGTGTATGAGCCGGGGGCGCCGGCGTTCCCGACCGAGCTGCTCGACCTCGAGATCCCGATGCTGGGCATCTGTTACGGGATGCAGGCGATGGTCCGGACCCTCGGCGGGAAGGTCGAGGGGGCCGAGGCGGGCGAGTTCGGGCGGACCGAGCTCAGCCTCCGCGACAGCGGCGGGACGCTGCTGGCGGGACTGCCCGAGACCCAGAGCTGCTGGATGAGCCACCGTGACGCGGTCTTCGAGCCGCCCGACGGATTCGCGGCACTCGCGTCGACGCCCGGCTCGCCGGTCGCCGCCTGCGAGGCACCCGAGCGCGGCCTCTACGGGATCCAGTTCCACCCCGAGGTCGTCCACACCCCCTACGGGACCGAGATCCTGACCCGCTTCCTGCGCGACATCGCGGGCTGCGAGGAACAGTGGTCGCCGCAGTCGGTGATCGCCGAACAGGTCGCGAAGATCGGCGCCCAGGTCGGCGACGGGAGGGTGATCTGCGGCCTCTCCGGGGGCGTCGACTCGTCGGTTGCCGCGCTGCTCGTCCACCGCGCGGTCGGGGAGAGGCTGACCTGCGTCTTCGTCGACCATGGCCTGATGCGGCTGAACGAGGCCGAGCAGGTCGTCGAGGCGTTCGAGCGGTTCGGCATCCCGCTCGTCCACGTCGACGCCGAGGAGCGGTTTCTGACCCGGCTCGCGGGCGTCGAGGAGCCGGAGCAGAAGCGGAAGATCATCGGCGAGGAGTTCATCCGCGTCTTCGAGGAGGAGGCCGCGAAGCTCGAGGACGCCCGCTATCTGGTCCAGGGGACCCTCTACTCAGACGTGATCGAGTCCGGCGGCTCAGACCACGCGGCGACGATCAAGTCCCACCACAACGTCGGCGGCCTCCCCGACGACCTCGAGTTCGAGCTGGTCGAGCCGTTGCGGATGCTGTTCAAGGACGAGGTCCGCGCGGTCGGCGCCGAGCTCGGGCTGCCTGAGCGGCTGGTCTGGCGCCAGCCCTTCCCGGGGCCCGGCCTGGCGATCAGGATCGTCGGCGGCGAGGTGACGAAGGAGCGCCTCGAGATCCTCCGAGGCGCCGACGCGATCCTCCAGGAGGAGATCCGCGCCGCCGAGCTCTATCGCCGGCTCTGGCAGTCGTTCTGCGTTCTGCCGGTGGTCCGCTCGGTCGGCGTCCAGGGCGACGGGCGCACCTACGCCTACCCGATCGTGATCCGGGCGGTGACCTCCGACGACGCGATGACCGCGGACTGGGCGCGGCTGCCATACGACCTGCTCGAGCGGGTCTCGAATCGGATCATCAACGAGATCGGTGGCGTCAACCGCGTCGCGCTCGACATCTCCTCGAAGCCGCCGGCGACGATCGAGTGGGAGTGATGGCGGGCCAGGGGCTCGCCTGGCGGCGTCCTCGGCGATTCGCCTTGGTCACCTAGGTACATCTACGCTCCCGGCGGCGAATCGCCAGCGTCCTTGCCAGCCAACCTCCTGGCCTCGCCATCGCGAATGCCCTTCTCGATCTCGATCGCGACCCTGACCCTGCTGCAGGCGGTGCTGGTGGCGCTGCCCGGGGCGCGGCCGGCCGGTTGGGCGGAGTCGTTGCGCAGCCGCTGGTGGGCGGTGGTCCCGGCCGCATCGATCATCGTCGTGATCGGCGTCGTCGAAGTCACGCCGAGCTCGGCCAGGGCGCTGACCTACCTGGCGCTCGTTGCCTGTCCGCCGCTGGCGGCGTTCGCCCTCGGACGGCTGCTGCGGGGCTCGCGTCCGTCCTGGGCCCTGGCGGTGATCCCGCTCTTCGGCCTCGCATGGGCGGCTGAGGGCTCGCTCACGGGCCAGGCGTCGGCGGCGGCGATCTCCTCGCTCGCCTGCGTCACCCTGGGCTGGCTCCTCGCGTCCGCCGTCCCCGGCCCCTGGCTGAGGTGGGGGATCTACGCGATGGCGACGGTCGACGCGATCTACGTCGGCGGCGAAATCCTCCAGGGCCCGAACGCCGTCCTCGTCGCCGCTCATCCGGTTGCCGAGCTGCCGCGGCTGCAGGTGATCGCCTTCGGCTCGGCGCGGATGGGGTTCGGCGACGTCTTCGTCGCCGCGACGACCGGCTGCCTGCTCGCGACCGAGCACCGTCGCCAGCTGACAGCGGCGGGGCTGGCGGCCGCGATCGGGCTCTCCTTCGACCTCCTCTTCTTCGTTCTCGACACCCTGCCGGCGACCGTCCCGGTGGCCGTCGCCCTGGCGCTGACCCAGAAACTGATGCCCGAGGCGCCCCGTCGCTCAGGCGGCATCTAGCTGTAGCGGTCCCACCGTTCGAGGGACGGGAGCGGGTCGATGGGGCTTCCCCCCTCGTACCAGCCCGGGGGCTCCCAGAGCTCGAAGTGGAGGTGGCAGCCGACCGCGTCGCCGGTTTCGCCGACGACGCCGATCGGCTGGCCGGTCCGGACCGGCATCCCCTCCTGAAGCGACGACGGTTCGCGCATGTGCATGTAGGCCATGTCATAGCCGGTCCCGCGGCCGTCGATCACGATGTAGTTACCGGCCGCGCTCTGGTAGCTGACGTACTGGACCCGGCCGCCGCGGGCGGCGACGATCGGCGTCCCGCACCGGGCCAGGATGTCCTGCCCCTCGTGAGTGTGGCCAGCGCGGGGAGCGCCGAAGCGGTTGGCGGCGTCGCCGAAGCTGTGCGCGCCGAGCAGCGGGAACGCGTAGGCGTAGAGGGAGAATCCGAGGCTGATCGGCGTTGCTTCCGACGATCTTGCGCGGTGTTTCGCGCGCAGCGGCGCGGCCGCGGTCTGGGCCGAGATCTGGAACGTGTAGCGGCCGTTCGGGGCGGGCCGGCCCAGTGCCGTCGTGCCCGACCAACGGACCCTGTCTTCGACCCCCGGCGCGATGTCGTTGCGGTAGAAGCTCGCCATCACTTCTCCGGCGGCGTCGACGACGTCAACCCGCAGGTCGTTCTGGGGCTGGTCGCTGCCGATCGTGTAGCGGAGGCTCGGGTAGCGGACGCCGTAGTAGAAGGACTTGCGGGGGGTGACCTGCGCGGAGAGCAGCGTGATGTTTCCCGCGCTGGGGGCTTCCGCCGGCGGAGTTCCCGTCTTGCTCGGCGGGGCGGGTGCCATCCCGGCGGGTGTCGGGGCGCCGCCGGTCTCGGCTGCCGCCGGAGCCGCGCCGCAGGCCCATGCTGTCGCCAGTACCGCGATCAATCCAAATCCGGTTTGCCGCAATCCGGCACCGGTCCCGCTGCGTGCCACGCACATCCTCTCTTCCGATCGCCTACGGAGTTAGCTGTCGGGCTCGCGCTGAAAGAGCTGCGCTACGGACCAGTTCGGCCGATTCGCCCCTGGGACCTGCAAGGGTCCCTTCGGTTCCTCCGCCCCCGTCCGGCATGGCCGGCCGGGATTCGGCATTGCTGGCGCGGCAGTATAGAACGGCGGGCGGCTATGATGCTGCTCCGCCGCGCAGGGTTGCCCGCGCGGTTTTTGCACGATGAAGACCTACGTTGCGACAGCCGCCGACCGCCAGCGCAACTGGTACGTCGTCGATGCCGATGGCCAGACCCTGGGCCGTCTGGCGACCCGGATCGCCGATGCCCTGCGGGGAAAGCGCAAGCCCGAGTACACGCCGCATGTCGATACGGGCGACTTCGTCGTCGTCGTCAACGCCGAGAAGATCCAGGTCACCGGCAACAAGCTCGAGCAGAAGCGCTACTGGCGCCACAGCGGCTACCCTGGCGGGATCAAGTCCCGCAGCCTGGCCGAGATGCTCGACCGGCGCCCCGAGGAGGTGATCCGCAAGGCGGTCAAGGGGATGCTTCCCCGCAACCGGCTTGCCCGCCGCCAGCTGACCAAGCTCAAGGTGTATGCCGGCCCGGACCACCCACACGCGGCGCAGAAACCGCAGCCGATGGAGATCGAGCGATGACCGAGGACGAGAGACGACAGGACGAGCGGAATTCAGAGGAGTCGCCGGAGGCGCCCGAAGCCCTCGCCGAGGACGCGGCGACCGAGGCCGACGAGGCCGTCGAGGGAGTCGTCGAGGATGGCGAGGGCGTGATCGAGGAGGTCGAGATCGAGGTCACCGAGGAGCCCGTCGCCGAGGAGAAGAAATCCGAGAAGAAAGACGTGATTCCGGGGGCCGATCTCGAGCCGATCGCGGTCGAGGAGGAGGAGCGTCCGCTGAGCGCCGAGGAGCAGGCACGGCTCGACGCCGAGGAGGAGGAGCGAGCCCGCCGCGAGGCCGAGCTCACCGGCGAGGGCGGTGCGGAGGACGAGGAGCGCTCCGCGCCCCGCGCCCCGGCGAAGCTCGAGGGCGACGCCCGCTACCTGGCGACGGGCAAGCGCAAGAGCGCGATCGCCCGCGTCACGCTTCTGCCCGGCAGCGGCGAGATCGTGATCAACAGACGCCCGCTCGAGGAGTTCTTCCCCCGCCCCCTGCACCAGACGATGGCGCGCCAGCCGCTCGCCACGACCGGCTATGAGGGCAGCGTCGACGTCCGCGTCCGAGTTCACGGCGGCGGCATCGGCGGCCAGGCCGGGGCCGTCCGCCACGGAATCGCACGGGCGCTGACCGAGGTCGATCCCGAGCTGCGGAGCGAGCTCAAGCGCCGCGGCTTCCTGACCCGCGACGCGCGCGTCAAGGAGCGTCGCAAGGCCGGCCTGAAGAAGGCGCGTAAGCGTCCGCAGTTCTCCAAGCGCTAGGGGACCTGTCGATGGAGCGCAAGCTCTTCGGAACCGACGGGGTCCGAGGGGAGGTCGGCGCCTTCCTCACCGCCGAGCTCGCGATGGCGCTGGGAGGTGCCGCGGTCGCCGGACTCGGCATCGACCGCCCCCAGGTGCTGATCGTCCGCGACACCCGCGAGTCGGGGCCGATGCTCGAGTCCGCCCTCGCCGCCGGGGTCGCCGCCGCCGGCGGTGACGCGCTGCTCGGCGGAGTGCTGCCGACGCCCGCCGCGGCGATCCTCGTCAAGCGCCTGGGGCTCGATCTCGCCGCGGTCGTGTCGGCGTCGCACAACCCCTATCGCGACAACGGAATCAAGTTCTTCTCCGCCGCCGGGACGAAGCTGAGCGACGAGGCCGAGGTAGCGATCGAGGCGCTGATCGAGGCCGCGCCCGCCGCCGAGCGGGCGGGACGGGTCCAGGAGCTCGAGGGGGCGATGGAGGACTACCTGCGCGCGCTCGAGGCAGCCTTCCCGCTCGACCTGAGCGGGATCACCGTTGCGCTCGACTGCGCCAACGGCGCCACTCACAGGGTCGCGCCGGCGATCTTCGAGCGGCTCGGGGCGACGGTCGAGGCGATCGCGGTCGAACCCGACGGCCGCAACATCAACGAGGGCTGCGGCTCGACCGAGCTCGACCACCTGCGCGACCACCTCGCCGGCTCCTCGAAGGCGTCGGTCGGGTTCGCCTTCGACGGCGACGGCGACCGCGTCCTGGCCGTCGACGCCTCCGGGCGCGCCCACGACGGAGACGAGTTGATCGCTCTTGCCGCGCGCGGCCTGATGGCCCGGGGGGAGCTGGGCGGTGGTGTCGCGGTCACCGTCATGAGCAACTTCGGGTTCCACCGGGCGATGGAGGAGGCGGGGATCGAGGTGGCGGTCACCCAGGTCGGCGACCGCCACGTGCTCGACGAGCTGCAGCGGCGAGGCTGGGCGCTGGGCGGCGAGCAGTCCGGCCACATCATCGACACCCGCTTCGTCGCCACCGGAGATGGGATCGCGGCGGCGCTGATGACGATGCGGGAGCTCGGTGGCGGCGACCTCGCCGACACCGTCCCGATGGAGAAGCTGCCGCAGCGGATGGTCAACATCGAGGTCGGCGACCGCGATGCGCTCGACCGCGCGAAGCCGGTCTGGGACGCGGTTTCCGAGGAGGAGTCCGGCCTCGATGGACGGGGGCGGGTCCTGCTGCGCCCATCCGGCACGGAGCCCCTGGTCCGGGTGATGGTCGAGGCCCCCGAAACCGAGGAGGCCGACGCGATCTGCGAGCGGCTCGCCGCCGTCGTCAGGCGCGAGCTCGCCTAGAAACAGGCCGCGGCCGTTTACCCTTAATCGCCTTCCATGTGCGGAATAGTCGGATACGTGGGTGGCCGTCCCTGCCGCGACCTGCTGGTGGCCGGGCTCGAAAAGCTCGAATACCGGGGCTATGACTCGGCCGGCGTCTCGGTGATCGAGGACGGCCGGGTCGACAGCGTCCGCGCCGTCGGCAATCTCTCGAACCTCCGGGCTGCGATCGAGGAGGAGGAGGGCCGCGGGGGCGTGGCCGTCGCGGCGCCGCCGGCCACGACCGGCCTCGCCCACACCCGCTGGGCGACCCACGGCAGGGTCACCGAGGAGAACGCCCATCCCCACAGCGACAGCTCCGACCGGGTCCACATCGTCCTCAACGGGATCGTCGAGAACCACGCCAAGCTGCGGCAGCGGCTCGAGGAGGAAGGTCAGGAGTTCAGCTCCGAAACCGATGCCGAGGTCGTCGCCCACCTGATCGCCGGCCACTACGACGGCGACCTCGCCGCCGCCGTCCGCGCGGCGTTCGCCGAGCTCCGCGGCCACTACGCGTTCGTCGCGATGCACGCCGACCGGCCCGGCATCCTGGTCGGGGCCCGCAAGGAGTGCCCGCTCGTCGCGGGCGTCGGCGAGGGCGAGAGCTTCCTCGCCTCGGCGATCCCCGCCTTCCTCGCCGAGACCCGCCTCGCGGTCGCGATCGAGAACGACGAGATCGTGACGATCGACTCCTCCGGGGTCAGCCTGACCGACGCCGACGGCAACCCGGTGGAGCGCGAGCCCGAGGAGATCTCCTGGGATGAGACGGCGGCCGAGAAGGGCGGCTACGAGACGTTCATGCTGAAGGAGATCCACGAACAGGCCGACGCCGTCGCGGAAACGATCGCCGGGCGGCTGCCGGGCGACGACGGGGTCGACCTCTCGGAGGTCGAGATCGACGACTCGTTCCTGCGCAACCTGCGGCGGATCGTGATCGTCGCCTGCGGCACCTCCTACCACGCCGGACTGCTCGGCCGCTATGCGATCGAGGAGTGGGCTCGGGTCCCGGTCGAGATGGACATCGCCTCCGAGTACCGCTATCGCAACCCGGTGGTCGGCCCCGACGACCTCGTGATCGGGATCACCCAGTCGGGTGAGACGGCGGACACGCTGGCGGCGATGCGCCTCGCCCGCGAGCGCGGCGCGAGGGTCCTCGCGATCACGAACATTCGCGGCAGCCAGGCGACGCGCGACGCCGACGCGGTGCTCTACACGCGCGCCGGCCTTGAGATCAGCGTCGCGGCGACCAAGACCTTCGTCGCCCAGGGGGCCCTGATGTATCTGCTCGGGCTGCGCCTCGCCGAGCTGCGGGAGACGCTGCCGAGGGAGCGCCTGGTCGAGCTGATCGCCGAGGTGAAGCAGCTTCCGTCGAAGATCGAGGAAACCATCGCGGCCTGCGAGGGGCACGTTCGCGAGGTCTGTGCCAAGCAGAGCGCGCAGGGCTTCTTCCTCTATCTCGGCCGCCACATCGGCCTTCCGGTCTGCCTCGAGGGGGCGTTGAAGCTGAAGGAGATCTCCTACATCCCGACCGACGCCTACGCCGCCGGCGAGATGAAGCACGGCCCGATCGCGCTGCTCGACGAGTCGACGCCGGTCGTCGCCGTCGCGACCGAGAGCCCGGTGCTCGACAAGGTCCTCTCGAACGTCGAAGAGGTGCGGGCGCGCGGCGCGTCGACGATCGCGATCGCGACCGAGGGCGACGACCGCGTCGCCGAGGTCGCCGACCAGACGATCTACGTGGCCCGCACCGACTGGATCCTGCAGCCGATCGTCGCGATCCTGCCGCTGCAGCTGCTCGCCTACGACATCGCAAGAACGCGCGGCCTCAACGTCGACCAGCCGCGCAACCTCGCGAAGACCGTCACCG
>DATBHH010000090.1:0-10165 GCA_036557525.1 Solirubrobacterales bacterium
CGTCGAGATGGACGGCTTCGAGATGAAAGACAACATCATCCTGATCGCCGCCACCAACCGGCCCGACATCCTCGACCCGGCGCTGCTGCGGCCGGGCCGCTTCGACCGCCAGGTCGTCGTCGACCGCCCCGACCGCAAGGGCCGCAAGCAGATCCTCGAAGTCCACACCCGCGGCAAGCCGCTCGCCAAGGAGATCGACCTCGACGCGCTCGCCGGCCAGACGCCCGGCTTCACCGGCGCCGACCTCGCCAACCTGATCAACGAGGCGGCGCTCCTGACCGCCCGCCAGGGCCGCCGCGAGATCTCGATGCACGAGCTCGAGGAGGGGATCATGCGGGTGATCGCCGGGCCTGAGAAGAAGACCCGCGTGATGTCCGAGAAGGAGCGCCTTGTCACCGCCTTCCACGAGATGGGTCACGCGATCGTCGGCCACCTCCTGCCCAACTGCGACCCGGTCCACAAGGTCTCGATCATCAGCCGCGGCCAGGCGCTCGGCTACACGATCTCGCTGCCGAGCGAGGACAAGTTCCTCACCAGCCGCGCCGAGCTGACCGACACGATGGCGATGACGCTCGGCGGCCGCGCCGCCGAGGAGATCGTCTTCGGCGAGATCACGACCGGCGCCTCGAACGACCTCGAGAAGGTGACCGAGACCGCGAAGCAGATGGTGATGCGGTTCGGGATGTCGGAGCGGCTCGGGCCGCGCGTCTTCGGCCACGATCGCAGCCAGCCGTTCCTCGGCCGCGAGTTCTCCTCCGAGCCCGACTACTCGGACGAGATCGCGCGCGAGATCGACGACGAGATCCGCCGCATCGTCGAGGCCGCCCACCAGACCGCCAAAGACCTCCTCACCGAACGTCGCAAGGAGCTGGACCGGGTCTCCAAGATCCTGCTCGAGCGCGAGACGATCGACGCCGATCAGTTCGTCGCCCTGCTCGACGGCAAGCCCGAGAGCGAGGTCTTCGTCGACGAGGAGGAGCCGGAGCAGGTTGAGCCGCAGCCCGAGCCCGAGCGGCCGCAGCGCGAGGGGGCGCGGCCGCAGCCACGCCCACGGCCCGGGTTCGCCGGCGGCGACGCCAGTTAGTGGCAGGGGATGTCGGGGCATCCCCGTTCTGACAAGTGCCGGTCTGATTAGACCGGCACTTTGAGTATCCGCCAGCCCGGGAATGCCCCAACACCCCCAGAGACCAGCCGGGAGTCCCCGCCCGTGACGCCAATGCTGATGGGTGTGGTGAACGTGACGCCGGACTCGTTCTCGGATGGGGGGCTGTATCTCGATGCCGATGCGGCGATTCGGCACGGGGAGGAGCTGGCGCGGGATGGAGCCGACATCTTGGACGTGGGCGGGGAGTCGACACGGCCCGGCGCGGAGCCCGTGGGGGAGGCCGAGGAGGTTGCGCGGACCGAGCCGGTGGTGCGGGCCCTGGCGGAGGCGGGGCGCGTGGTCTCGATCGACACCTCGAAGCTGGCCGTCGCGGAGGCGGCGCTCGATGCCGGCGCCTCGATCGTCAACGACGTCACCGCGCTGCGGGGCGATCCCGAGATCGGGGCGCTCTGCGCGGAGCGGGACGCGGGCCTCGTCCTGATGCACATGCAGGGAGACCCGCGAACGATGCAGCGGAACCCGAGCTACGACGAAGTCGTCGGCGACGTCCGCGCCTTCCTCGCCGAGCGGCTCGATGCGGCGCTCGCGGCCGGCGTCACCGAGGAGCGGATCTGGCTCGACCCGGGGATCGGGTTCGGCAAGAGCCTCGACCACAACCTCGAGCTGCTGCGCCGGCTCGGTGAGCTGCGCTCCCTCGGCCGCCCGCTCGTCGTCGGCGCCTCGCGCAAGAGCTTCATCGGCCGGATCGACGGCTCCGAGGTCGACGAGCGCCTCGGCGGCACGATCGCCGCCTCGATCCTCGCCGCCGCCGAGGGCGCCGACGTCCTCCGCGTCCACGACGTCGCCGAGGTCGCCCAGGCCGCCAGGGTCGCCGCGGCGATCCTCGGATAGGTTCCAATGAGCGCGGAGCGAGCGAGCATCCATCTCTGCCTCTGTGCGAAGCGAGCGAAGCGCGAAAGATGAAGAGCTGATGGAGCAGCCCGCCGACAACGGGATCGAAGCCCAGGTCGAGGTCGACCTGCGCGGCCTCTCGATCTTCACCCACCACGGCGTCAGCGACGCCGAGCAGGAGATCGGGCAGCGGCTCGAGTTCGACGTCTCCTTCGACGTGCCCGACTGCGACGCCGTCCTCACCGACCGGCTCGAGGACACGATCGACTACAGCGAGGTCTGCGACATCGTCGCGCTGGCGGCGACGGAGCGGAGCTACCGCACCCTCGAGCGCCTGGCCCAGGTCGCGGGGGAGCGCCTGATGGAACGCTACCGCTGCGAATCGGTGCGGGTCCGGGTCGCCAAGCCCGAGCCGCCGCTGCCCCTGGCGGTTCAGGAGGTCGCGGTCGAGGTCAGCCAGGAGCGCACCGAGGAGGAGAGCGAGGAGAGCGGCGAGGAGGCGTAGGTGGCCTCCCGCGTCGGCTACCTCGGGCTCGGGTCGAACGTCGGCGACCGCGCCTCCCACCTGCGGGCCGCGATCGAGCTCCTGATCGAGCGCGGCGTCGAGGTCGAGGCGGTCTCCTCGACGTACGAGACGGAGCCGGTCGGCGAGCTCCTCGACCAGCCCGAGTTCCTCAACGCCGCGGCCCGGATCCGGACCGAGCTCGAGCCCGAGCCGCTGCTCGAGCTCTGCAAGCGGGTCGAGGTCGAGCGCGGGCGCGTCCTCGACGGCCCCCGCCACGGCCCCCGGCCGCTCGACATCGACCTGCTGCTGCTCGGCGAGATCGAGCTCGAGACCGAGCGCCTGACGCTGCCTCACCGCGAGGTGGCGAGCCGCCGTTTCGTCCTCGTTCCGCTGCTGGAGCTTGACCCGGGCCTCGCCCTGCCCGATGGCACCAGGCTCGCCGACGCCCTCGCCGGCCTCGGCCCCGGCCAGCGGGTCGTCCGCGCCGGCACGCTCTAGCCGACCCCGAATCGGGCCGATAACAGCGCCCATGAGCGCGCTTCAGGTCCTCGGCTCACTCGCGATCTCGGCGATATGGATGGGCGCCTGGGCCCAGCTGATCGGGATCCCGATCGCCTGGATCCGCCTGCGCGACCAGCGCGCCTGGGCGAACAGGCCGGAGGGGATCAGACGCCTAGACCTGCTCGCCGAGTTCGTGATCGCGCCGATGGCGGCATCGGTCGTCTGGGGCTGGCTCGTGATCCTCGTCGCGGCCGTCGGCGGCCTCGGCCTCTCCGGCGGGGCGCTGGGGGTGGTGATGTTCGGCGGCCCGGCGATCTTCGTCCCCTGGGCGGTGGTCAACCTCAACCTGGCCAGGTTCCCGCACGTCGCCGAACGCGTCCGACTCAGGGCTCACCGGAACCAGGGTTGACCCGCCGCCCCCGGACGCGGGAGCGGCGCGCGACATCGCCGGTTGTCACTCGCGCGCGCGAGCGGGAGCCGAGGAGGCGGCGGTTTCGGCGGTCTGTTTGAGCGGTTGCAGCCAGGCCTCGGGGATCGTCCGCGGCAGGTCGCCGGCGAAGTCCGGCACGGCGCGGCGGGCGAGCCGGCCGGCGGGCCGGGGGTCGATCAGCGGCCGCAGGTCCTGGGTCGTCAGGAGCAGGCGGACGCTCGCCCCCACCTGGTAGTCGGCGGCGTTCAGCTCCTCGCCGCCGATCGTCCCGGCGGCGATCTCATCGTCGACCCGCTGCAGCTGGGCCGGCAGCGCCGCCAGCGCCGCGCGCGCGTTCTCGTCGGACGCATCGTTGAGCCGCGCCGCGAGGGCGAGGAGCGGGCCTCCGGTCCGTGCGGCGAGGCCGTGCGGCACGCCGAGCCTGGCTTCCCCCAGGTAGCTGAGCCGAGCCGCCGGGACGCGGCGGATCGCCCAGACGAGAATCGTCCGGACCGTCCCCTGCAGCTCCTCGTCGCCGAAGCGCTCGAGCTCGAGCACGGCGGCACGCTGCTCGGGATCGGCCGGGAAAAGCGGCGGCTCGGGTTGAAGCCGCTCGAGCTCCTCGGCGATCACCCGCGACCTCTGGACGCGGCGACCGTCGATTTTCATCGCGGGGACCGTGCCCTCCTCGAATCCGAGGCCGCGGAGCATGTACCTCGAGACTCCGGGAAGCAGGTCGGTCCGGCGGTAATCGATCCCCTTGCGGGCGAGCATCATCCGCGTTGCCATGACCGGATGGGAGGCGGGCACCGCGTAGAGCCGGACCTTCATCGCCGCCGATCGTATTGGTTGGTGAATACTTGCGGCGGATTTCGATGCTGCTCGCAGCGGACATCGGCAACACCCAGACCCACCTCGGCGCCTTCGACGGCGAGCGCCTCGTCGAGCACTGGCGCTTTCAGACCCGGTCCGGCGCGACCGGCGACGAGCTCGCCGAGCGGATCGCCGGGATGCTCGCCCTCAGCGGGGTCGGCCTCGACGACATCGATGCCGTCTGCGTCTCCTCGGTGGTGCCCCCGCTCGGGACCCAGTACGAGCAGTTGACCGAGCGCTACCTCAGCGCCGGGTTCCTGGCGATCAGGCCCGGGGTGAAGACCGGGATGCCGATCCGGATCGACAACCCGCTCGAAGTCGGCGCCGACCGGCTGGTCAACGCCGTCGCCGCCTACGCGCGCTTTGGCGGCGCCTGTGTCGTCGTCGACTTCGGCACCGGGATCAACTTCGACGCGGTCTCTGCCGACGGCGACTACCTCGGCGGCGCAATCGCCCCGGGCCTCGAGATCTCGCTGACGGCGCTGGTCGAGCGCGCGGCCCGGATCCCGCGGATCGAACTGTCGGAGCCGGAGAACGCGATCGGCCGTTCGAGCGCGGCGGCGATCCAGTCCGGCGTCGTCTTCGGCTTCGCCGGGATGATCGACGGCGTCGTGCGGCGGATGGAGGAGGAGCTCGGCGAGGTCAGCCTGCTCGCGACCGGCGGCCTGGCCGCCAGGATCGTCCCGTTCACGGAGACGATCGACGAGGTCGACGAGATGCTTACCCTGACCGGACTGCGCCTCGTCCATGAACGCAACAGATGAACTCGCCGACTCCTCCCCTCACGGACCCGTTTGAGATCGGCGGCGTGCGGATCGAGAACCGCGTCCTGCTGGCGCCGCTGGCGGGGATTGGCAACTGGTTCGTCCGCCTCCAGGCCCGCCGCCACGGGGCCGGCCTCGCGGTCTCGGAGATGGTGTCGAGCTTCGGGCTGCACCACCGCAACGAGCGCACGCTGCGCGAGCTTATGCGAATCCACCCCGACGAGCACCCGGTCTCGATCCAGCTCTTCGGCCACGACCCCGAGGCGATGCGCTCGGGCGCCGCGATCGCCGCCGAGACCGGCGCCGACCTGATCGACATCAACATGGGATGCCCGGTGCGCAAGGTCCGCAAGACCGGCGCCGGGGTCGAGCTCCTCACCGACCCCGAACTGGCGCTGGCGCTGCTCGGCGCCGCCAGGGAGGGCAGCGGGCTGCCGGTCACGGTCAAGCTCCGCTCGGGCCTCCGTGCCGAGGATCGCTCCGGCTTCGACCTCGCCGTGCGGCTCGCCGAGGAGGGCGGCGCGGCCGCGATCGCGTTCCACCCGCGGGCGGCCACCGCCGGTCACAGGGGCGAGCCCGACCACGCGCTGACCCGCGAGCTCGCCGAGCGCCTCGCGGTGCCGGTGATCGTCTCCGGCGGGCTGAAGAGCGCCGAGGCCGCGCGCCGCGCCTATCGCGAGTCCGGCGCCGACGCGGTGATGATCGCCCGCGGCGCGCTCGGCAATCCCTGGGTCTTCGAAGAGCTGACCGGCCGCCGCGAAGGCCCCCCGCGTCGCGATGAGATCGCCGCCGAGCTGATCTGGACGATCGACCGCGCCGAGGAGCACCTCGGCAGCGAGCGCGCCGCCCGCTACCTGCGCAAGTTCTATCCCTGGTACGTCGAGTCGCTCCAGCTCGACAGGGACGCCGCGCAGGAGCTCCAGCGCAATGCCGACCTCGACCGCGCCCGCGCGCTGGTCGCCGAGAAAGGCAATCGGAGCGGAGTCTCCGCAACTTCCTGAGTATTTGTCCAGACCGCTTTGAGTTCCCCGTCCAGCGGGGTACGCTCGACCAATGAGGAGGGTGGTCGCTGCCTTGGCGCTCTGTTCCGCAGCCCTGCTGCTGCCGGTTTCCCCCGCTCAGGCGACCACCACCCTGATCTTCAACCCCACCGGAGCCGAGCAGACCTTCGAAGTTCCTGCCGGCGTGTACCAGATCCAGTTCGTCGCGATCGGGGGCGACGGCGGCGAAGCGAATGGGCCCGCCGGCGGCGAAGCCGCCGAAGTGAAGGGCACCCTGGAAGTCGACCAGTTCCAAACGCTTTACGTCGAGGTCGGGGGCAATGGAAAGAAGGGTTCCGAAGGCGGCGAAGGGGGCTTCAACGGCGGCGGCGACGGCGGCGGAGGCGGAGGCGGCGCCTCGGACATCCGCACCGCGTCGAGGTCGGTGCCGCTCTCGACCGAAGACACCAGGCTCGTAGTGGCCGCCGGCGGCGGCGGCGGCGGCTCGACTAACGCAGAATTGGGCGGCCCGGGCGGGGCGGCGGGTGAACCCGGAGGCGCAACCACTTATCCGGGTGGCGGGGCAGGGACGTCGACTGAAGGCGGAGAAGGCGCGTTCGGTTGCGAAATCTTCGGCGCCGGCACCAACGGCGAACTTGGACAGGGCGGCAACGGTGGTTACAGCGCCGTCGAAACCGGCCCCGGCGGAGGCGGCGGCGGCGGTTATTACGGCGGCGGCGGCGGCGGCGGCGCCTGCATCGTCGGCAGCTCCGGCGGCGGCGGCGGCTCCTCGCTGATCCCGTCGCTGGGGCAGATGACCACTACCTCGGCGCAGCCGAAGATCGAAATCTCCTACAACCTGCCGCCCTCGATCACGATCACCACCCCGGCGGAAGAAGCCGCCTACACCCAGGGGCAGGCCATCAATGCCAACTACAGCTGCCAGCCGGGCGAAGGGACCAGCGTGAAAACCTGCGCCGGCCCGGTCGCGAACGGGGCACCGTTGGAAACGGCCACGGTCGGCGAACACGAATTCCTGGTCAAAGCCGAAGACAACGACAAAGGGAAAGCCGGCAGGAGCGTCAACTACATGGTTTTCGGGCCGCCGTCGGTCATGATCACCGCTCCGGCGGGCGGCGCGACCTTCAGCCAGGGCCAGGTCGTCAACGCCGCCTATTCCTGCGCTGCGGTCGAAGGGAGGACGGTCAAATCCTGCGCCGGCCCGGCCGCCAGCGGCGCCGCGATCGACACCGCGACCGCGGGCCCGCACAGCTTCACCGTCGTCGCCAAGGACGACCTCGGCGGCGAAACCTCGAAGACGGTCGATTACACGGTGATGGCGCCGGCCTCGCCTCCGACCGCGGTTCCCGACACGATCCTCAGCTCGCACCCGAAGAAGACCGTCAAGACCAAGAAGAAGAAGGCCAAGGTCAAGTTCAGCTTCAGCTCCGACCTCGCCGGCGCGACCTTCGAGTGCAAGCTCGACCGGTCGGCGTTCGCCCCCTGCAGCTCGCCGAAGAGCTACAAGGTCAAGAAGGGCAAGCACACGTTCTCGGTCGAGGCGGTGGGCCCGGCCGGCACCGACGCAACGCCCGCGACCTTCAGCTTCAAGGTCAAGAAAAAGAAGTAGGAAAAGCGTTCTGGCCGGCGAACTCGCCTCGCTATAATCCCGCGGCTCTTGGCCCAGGTGCGGCGGCAGGGACTTGCCGCACCCGGGCGTTTTTGGGTCCGGGACCCGCAATACCACCAGTTATCAGCAAAAAGCGAGGGCAAAGTGACTCGGCAGGCTGTAATCACCCCCGAAGGGCTCGAGAAGCTCAAAGAAGAAATCGAGAACCTCTCGACCGAGAGACGGCGTGAGGTCGCGGCAAGGATCAAGGACGCGCGCGAGTTCGGCGACATCTCCGAGAACGCCGAGTACGACGACGCCAAGAACGAGCAGGCGCTGCTCGAGGCGAGGATCGCCCAGCTCGAAGAGCGGCTGCGCCGGGCGACGGTCATCGACGAGAAGGAGGTCGGCACCGACGAGGTCACGGTCGGCTCCATCGTCCACGTCAAAGACCAGAAAAGCGGCGACTCGCAGAAATTCCAGATCGTCGGCTCGACCGAGGCCGACCCGCTCGAGCAGAAGCTCTCGAACGAGTCGCCGATCGGCAAAGCCCTGATCGGCCGCAAGCGCAACGACGTCGTCACCGTCGAGGTCCCGCGCGGCCCGAGGAAAAAACTCAAAATCACCAAAATCGAGACTGCTTGAGGGCAAAGTAGGCTCGCGTCTGAATGACCGAGCCCGAGCAGGAGAAAGAGCACCCGCCGACCTCCGACCGCGGGAGCGACCGGGCGTCGCAGTCTGATTCCCGCGAGGGAGCGGGAGCCGAGGAGGTGGATGGAACCAGCGTGCTCGCCGACAGGCGGGCAAAGCTGGAGATGCTCAGAGAGGCCGGCGTCGAGCCGTTCCCGCACAACTTCGCCGAGCGCGAGGATATCGCCGAGGTCCGAGCCGCCCACCAGGGCCTCGCGCCCGGCCTCGAAACGCACTCGCGCCACCGGGTCGCGGGTCGGATCGCCGCCCGCCGCGGCCACGGCAAGGCCTGCTTCCTCGACCTCCGCGACGGCAGCGGCCAGATCCAGCTCCACGCCCGCGAGGACGTGCTCGGCGAGGAGCCCTACCGGCTGCTCGTCGACCTCGACCTCGGCGACATGATCGGCGTCGAGGGGACGGCGATGGCGACCCGCAGCGGGGGCGAGCTGACGCTCACGATCGACCATTGGCGGCTGCTGGCGAAGAGCCTGCGGCCGCCGCCGGACAAGTTCCACGGCCTCGAGGACGTCGAGACCCGCTACCGCCGCCGCGAGCTGGACCTGCTCGCCAATGAGGACAGCCGCAGGATCTTCGCCCTGCGGGCGCGGATGATCGCCGAGATCCGCCGCTGGCTCGACGAGCACGGATTCGTCGAGGCCGAGACGCCGGTTCTGCAGCCGCTCTACGGCGGCGCCCTGGCGCGCCCGTTCGTCACCCACCACAACGCGCTCGACCGCGACTTCTACCTGCGGATCGCGACCGAGCTCTACCTGAAGCGGCTGGTGGTGGGGGGGATCGACCGCGTCTACGAGCTCGGCAAGGACTTCCGCAACGAGGGCGTCTCCCACAAGCACAACCCCGAGTTCACGATGCTCGAGTGGTACGAGGCCTACGCCGACTACGAGAAGACCGCCCACGACCTCGAGCTGATGGTCGCCGAGGTCGCCGAGCGCGTTCTCGGCACCCTCGAGATCGAGCGCGAGGGGACGACGATCGACCTCACCCCGCCCTGGCGGCGGATCACCCTGCGCGAGGCGATCTCCGAGCGGGCCGGGATCGACCTCGCCGAGCATCCGGGCCGCGAGGAGCTGGCGGCGGCGATGGGGAGCGAGCCCGACCCGGCCGAGGGCTGGGGCAAGCTGGTCGACGGCCTGCTCTCGAAGTCGGTCGAGCCGGAGCTGATCCAGCCGACCTTCGTCCTCGACTACCCGGTCGAGCTCTCGCCGTTCGCCAAGGCCCACCGCAGCGAGGAGGGCCTGGTCGAGCGCTGGGAGGCGTTCGTCGGCGGGATCGAGATCGCGAACTCGTTCACCGAGCTCAACGACCCCGACGAGCAGCGCCGCCGGTTCGAGCAGCAGGCCGCCGAGCTCGCCCGCGGCGACGAGGAGGCGCAGCCGTTCGACGAGGCCTTCGTCGAGGCGCTCGAGCAGGGGATGCCCCCGACCGGCGGCGTCGGGCTCGGGGTTGACCGTCTTGCAATGATTCTTACCGGGGCGAAAAGCCTCCGCGAAGTGGTGCTTTTTCCCGCCATGCGCGCCTGATTCAGCACCTTTCGACGCCTGGAAACCCGCAACTAGCGACTTTCCGACCCCTGAGCCCAGGGGGGCGCCCTCGGTATCGTTTAAAGGGCGCTTGGGAGCAACTCCGATATCGGGGGTATCGCGCTCCGGTACTTCGACCCCCGCGAAGCGTTTGAACAACCAGAAGTGAAATAGAGGCCAATTGTTCGAGAGATTCACAGAGCGAGCCCGACAGGTAGTCGTCCTGGCCCAGGAAGAGGCTCGCACGCTCAAGCACAACTACATCGGCACCGAGCACATCCTGCTCGGCCTGCTCCG
>DATBHH010000091.1:0-8185 GCA_036557525.1 Solirubrobacterales bacterium
CGCGGGTTGCAAGGTTGCCAGCCGCCCCATTGGAGCGCCGGCCGCCGCACCAGAGCGCGAGAAGGGCAGTTTGCAGACCCGGGAGAACCGAAGCGGCTGATGGGATTCGAACCCACGACCTTCTGCATGGCAAGCAGACGCTCTAGCCAACTGAGCTACAGCCGCGAAGGAACGGGATTCTAGCCAGCGGCAGCCGATTGGCGGATAATCGCCGGGCTGATGAAATCGATCCGCGCCAAGCGGCCCTCGCCGGCGATGGTCGTCGCATCGATCGCTCTCGTCGTCGCGGTGACCGGGACCGCGGTGGCCACCACCTCGAAGCTGGCGGGCCCCGAGGTCAGGCAGGTGGTGAGGATCGCGAACAAGAGGATCACCAAACGCGCTCCCAACCTCTCCGTCGCTCATGCCCGGACCGCCGACAATGCGGTCAGCCTCGCCGGGGCGGCCGCGTCGAGCTACGTCAGCAAATCCGACCTGGCGCCGTTGCCGGTCGAGGAACTCGCGCTGCACCCGGGCTGGGCCTCGATCGGGGTCGGCTCCGGCCCCGGCCCCGCGCGTGGCTACCGGGATCAGCTCGGCACAGTCCACCTCGCCGGCCTGATCGCCCGCTTCGCGGGAGGCGACAACTTCGCGCTGACCCTTCCAGGCCCGCTCCGGCCCGCCTATGACCTCGAGTTCCCGGCGGTCTGCGACGAACCGGGGCTCATCTTCAACCCTCGGCCGGGGATCGTGGTCATCGAATCCGACGGGGACGTCCGTCCGATTTCCACGTCGGGCTCGGACTGCTACGAACGGCTCTCGCTGGACGGCATCAGCTTTCGCGCCGGCGACTGACCGTGGCCCGGCCTAGCGCCGGGTGACGGCGCCGGTGATGAGAAAGATCGCTCCTCCGGTCAGCCAGCCGAAGATCGGGCCGGCGGCGGGAGTTGCGATGATTCCGGCGGGCGCGCCGAGCGCGATCATCAGGACGATCCAGCCCGCACACCCGATCACGGTCCAGCGGAGCCACGAAAATCCCTTCGAGCTCCGCTGCGCCATCTGCCTACGGTACGCCCCGGTCAGAGGCTGTCAAGCGCATCCTCGATCGGGGTCTCGCCGGAACGGAGCTCGAAGGTCTTGCCGACCGTGTTCTCGGAGGTAAGCGACGCCGCCAGGGTCGCGGCGACGTCGGCGCGCGGAATCTGCGCCCGAGGAAGGTCAGCGCCGACGCTCACCCGACCGCTGGGCGGGTCGTCGGTGAGCCCGCCGGGCCTGATGATCGTGTAGTCGAGCCCGCTCTCCTCCAGCGCTCGGTCGGCGGCCGCCTTGGCCCGCAGGTACTCGCCGAACACGTCGCCGCCCTCGGCCGGAGGACTCCCGGCGCCCATCGAGCTGATCATCAGGTAGCGGCGAACGCCTGCCTCCTTCGCGGCGGCGATCAGCTTCACGGCGCCGCCGAGGTCCATCGTCCGCTTGCGCTCGGCGCCGCTGCCCGGGCCGGCTCCGGCGGCGAAGACGACCGCGTCGGCTCCGTCGACGGCCGCCGCGACGTCGTCGTCGCCCTCGAGGTCGCAGATGACCGCCTCGACCCCGGCGTCCGCCAGGTCGCCGGCCTGCTCGGGGTTGCGAATGAGGCCGCGGACACGATCTCCCCGCTCGGCCAGCATCGCTCCCAGCATCAGGCCGATCCTGCCGTGTCCACCGGCGATCGTGACATCCATCGCAGGCCAGCCTAGCGCCCCCGCGGGCCCGGTTTGGACGAACAAATTCTGGGTATCGGCGGGGGAGGCGATCAAGGAGGGAAGCCGATGAGAGCATGGTTGAGCGCCGCCGTGGCGGGATTGGTCCTCGTCTTCGCAACCGGCGGCGCGGCCGCCGCGCACGATTGGCACGGCCACGGTCATGACCACGGACGCGGCCACGACCACGGGCACGGCGGCGATCACGGAAAGCCGCATCTGCCGCCGATCGACATGTCGAACGCCGCGAACTGCGACTTCATCGCCGAACCCGGCAACGCGCTCTGCCTGCTCCCCTTCCCCGACGACTACTACACGCGTCCCGACAACACCAGCCCGACCGGGCGCCGGGTCGACCTCCAGACCGCCGGGATGCCGGCGAACGCCGCCGCCATCCACATCGACGCAACTCCATACAACGCGTCCGACGGATTCAGCCAAGGCTCGACGATCCTGCTCAAGGTGCCCGGGATCGACACCGCCGCCGACGTCCACGCGACCGGGGCCGTGCCGATCAACCACATCGGCCGGTACCGGCGCCACGACGCGCCCGTCGTCGTGATCGACGCGAAGACCGGCAGGCGCTGGCCGATCTGGGTCGAGATCGACTCCAACGCGGCCCCGGCGAACGCCGCCCTCGAGATCCACCCGGCGGTGAACTTCGCCTCGGGCCACCGCTACATCGTCGCCCTCCGCGACCTCCGCAACGCCGCCGGCGATCGGATTCAGGCGCCGGCCGCGTTCCGCTACTACCGCGACGACGTTCCGTCGAAGCAGCCCGAGATCAACGCCCGGCGCAGGCACTTCGAGGAGATATTCAAGACGCTGCGCAGGGCGGGGATCGGCCGCGACGACCTCTACCTCGCCTGGGACTTCACGGTCGCCAGCGACCAGAACAACGCCGGCCGCGAGCTCGCGATGCGGAACGACGCTTTCGCCCAACTGGGCGACACGAATCTCTCCGACCTGACCCCGCAGGGCATCTCGCCGAGCTTCATGGTGACGAGCACCGAAACCGAACCGTTCCCCGGCCAGATCGCGCGCCGGGTCAAAGGCACGGTCACGGTCCCCTGCTACCTGTTCCCGAGCTGCGCGCCGGGCGGCACGATGGAGCTCGACTCGAACGGCAACCCGATCCAGAACGGGGTCTGGCCGGCGAACTTCGACTGCATCATCCCGAGCTCGGTGACGAGCGGGCCGGCCGGGGCCGGGCGACCGTCGCTCTACGGCCACGGCCTGTTCGGCACCGCGGCCGAGGTCGCCTCGAGCCCGCAGCGCCAGCTCGCGCAGGAACATGGGATCGTCTTCTGCGCGACCGACGAGCTCGGCCTCTCGGCCGCCGACGTTCCAGTCGCGGTCGCGGCGCTCCAGGAGCTGTCCCGATTCCCCGCGATTCCGGATCGTCTCCAGCAGGGGCTCCTGGACGAGCTCTACCTCGGCCGGGCGATGATCAGCCCGACCGGGTTCACGACCGAACCCGCCTTCCACCAGGACGGAACCCTCGGGACCGGCTCGGTCCTGGACACGAGCCACCTCTTCTACAACGGCAACAGCCAGGGCGGGATCATGGGCGGCGCCCTGACCGCGGTCTCGCCGGACTTCACCCGGGCGTCGCTCGGCGTGCCGGCGATGAACTACTCGGTGCTGCTGCCGCGATCGGTCGACTTCACCGAACTCAACGAACTGGTCTTCAAGCCGTCCTACCCGAATGAAACGGCCCGGCCGCTGATCCTCGACCTGATCCAGATGCTCTGGGATCGGGGTGACCCCGACGGCTACGCCCACCGGATGACGACGAACCCACTGCCCGACACGCCGGCCCACCAGGTGCTGATGGACGTTGCCTTCGGCGACCACCAGGTGACCGACTACCAGGCCGACGTCGAGGCACGGACGGTCCGCGCCCGCGCCCACCGGCCGGTGCTGTTCCCAGGTCGCTGGCCGGACACCAACGTCCTCTGGCGGGTCCCGTCGATCCGGAGCTATCCGTTCACCGGGTCCGCCATCTACTACTGGGACTCGGGGCCGGTCCGCGAAGAACCGCCCGGAACCACGGTCGGCGTCGAACCGCCGCCCTACGAGAACGTTCCCAACCTGAGTGGCGCCGATCCCCACGGCTTGCCCCGGGCGACCCCGGCCGAGCAGCAGCTCGTCTCGGACTTCTTCGACGGGCCGATCCAGGAAAGCGACAACTGCGGCGGCGGGCCCTGCTTCTCGATCGGGTTCAGCGGGCCCTAGCCCGCCGGGACCGCACCGAGCAGCGCCCCCAGACAGCGAGAATCGCCGCGCCCCGCCTCACCCCAGCTCCGAGAGCAGATCGCGGAGGTCGAGCGGGGCCGTGTACATCACGAGCTCGCCGTCCTCCCGCCTCCAATCCTCCCGCGGGCGGTCCCAGTAGAGCTCGAGGCCGTTGCCGTCGGGGTCGTCGAGGTAGATCGCCTCGCTGACGCCGTGGTCGGAGGCGCCGCTGATCCGGATACCGGCCTCGGTCAGGCGGCGCAGGGCGTCGGCGAGGGCGCGCCGGGTCGGGTAGCGGATCGCGGCGTGGAAGAGGCCCGTGGTTCCGGGCGGCGGCGGCGACCCGCCGCGCGATTGCCAGGTGTTGAGGCCGATGTGGTGGTGGTAGCCGCCGGCCGAGACGAACGCGGCCTCGTCGCCGAGGCGCTGCTGGAGCTCGAACCCGAGGACGCCGCAATAGAAGTCGAGGGCGCGGTCGATGTCGGAGACCTTGAGGTGGACGTGGCCGATCTCGACGCCGGGGTCGATCGGCCGGACGCCGTCAGCCATCGAGCGCCTCGTTGACGAGGCGGTCGGCCTCGGCGTTGCTCTCGCGGCCGACGTGGCGGATCGACCAGCTCTCGAACGGCGCCAGCGCCTGCTTCACGTCGGCGTGGAGCTTGCGCAGGCCGGCGTCCTTGACTTTGTACTCGCCCTTCACCTGGCGGACGATCAGCTCGGAGTCGCCGATCAGCTCCAGCTCGCTCGCGCCCAGCTCCCGCGCCCGCTCGATCCCGAGCAGCAGCGCCCGGTACTCGGCGACGTTGTTGGTCGCGCTCCCGATCCGCTCGCCGACCTCCTCGAGCACCTCCCCGTCGGCGTTCTGGACGACGACTCCGACCGCCGCCGGCCCCGGGTTCCCCCGGGCGCCGCCGTCGACGTTGACGACCATCTTCGGCAACGCCTCAGCCGACCGGCTCGCGCGCCGGCTCGCCGAGGGCGATCTGACCCCCCTCGCCGGCGGATGCGTTCCACTGCCGGGCGGAGCCGTCGAGCTGGTTGATCTCGGTCCCCCTGTCGATCTGGAACACAGTCCGCAGGTCGTCGCCGAGATCGACGCCCCACTGGTACCAGCAGAGGTCCCAGGCGAAGGTGATCCGGACCTCGCTCGGGGAGCCGGCCGCGGATCCAACCGAGACCGAGGGCCGGCCCAGCGTCCGCATCAGTCCGCCGACGGTCCGCGCGGCGTCGCTGCCGTTGAAGCGCAGCGCCGCCCGCTCGAGCCGGTTGACCGGGGATTCGGAGACCTCCGGCGCCGGGCGGCGGCCGACGTTCGCCCCGGCTGCCGCCGGATCGACCCAGCCGAGCCGGCGGGCGCGCTCACGGCAGAGGTCGCAGACGAGCTGCGGGCCCTCCTTCGGGCTCATGAAGGTTCGGGTCCGCTCGCCGGCCAGAATCGTGCGCTGGCAGACGGCGCATAGATGGGCGTCTCCGCTCACCTCTCCAAAGCTAGCAGCGGTACCCCGGCCCTAGGCCGCGGCGCCGGCGCCTTCACGAGTTGCTGCAACAACTCTGTCCGCAAGATGCGCGGGAACCTCGTCGTAGCGATCGAAGTCCATCGTGAAATCGGCGCGGCCGCCGCTGATCGAGCGCAGATCGGGCGCGTAGTCGAGCACCTCGGCCATCGGCACCTCGGCCTTGACCTCGGTCATCGCTCCCGACGGCTCCATCCCCAGCGGGTGGCCGCGGCGCGAGTTGAGATCGCCGATGACGTCGCCGACGACGTCCTCGGGACAGCTGACCGTGAGCCTCACGATCGGCTCGAGCAGAACCGGTGAGGCCTCTTCCATCGCCTGCTTGAAGGCCATCGATCCGGCGATCTTGAACGCCATCTCCGAGGAGTCGACGTCGTGGTGTTTGCCGTCGACCAGCCTGACCCGGACGCCCTTCACCGGGTACCCGGCGACGGTCCCGTGTTCCATCGCCTCGATCACCCCCTTCTCGACCGCGGGGATGAAGCTGCCCGGGATCGCGGCGCCCTTGATCTTGTCGACGAAGTCGAGGCCGACGCCGTCCTCGGCGGGCTCGATCTCGATCTTGCAGTCGGCGAACTGGCCGCGTCCGCCGGATTGCTTCTTGTAGCGGGCGTGGGCCTCGGCCGGCTTGCGGATCGTCTCCTGATACGGAACCCGCGGCGGATGCAGCTCGATTTCGGCGCCGAACCGCCGCTTCATCCGCTCGACCAGCACCTCGACGTGCACCTGGGTCAGGCCGGCGACGATCTGCTCGCCGGTCTGGGCGTCGCGATGGACATCGAGGGTCGGGTCCTCCTCGGTCAGCCGCCGCACCGCGGCCGCCGCCTTCTCCTCGTCGCCCTTCGACTTCGGCTCGTAGGCGAACGCCATCACCGGCGCCGGCAGGTCGAGCGGCGGGAAGGAGATCTGCTCCTGGCTCGTGGTGAGGACGTCGCCGGCCTGGGTCTCCTTCAGTTTCGCGACAGCGCCGATGTCGCCGGCACCGAGCTCGGCGACCGGCGTCAGGTCCTTGCCGAGCGGCTGCCCGAGCTGGCCGACCCGCTCCTTTCCGTGGCGGGTCGAGTTGACGATCTGCGAGTCGGAGGCAAGCGTCCCGCGGTAGACGCGGAATAGGTTGATGCGGCCCGTGTAGGGGTCGGCGAGGGTCTTGAAGACGTAGGCGACGAGCGGCCCGTCCTCGTCGGGCTCGATCTCGACCTCCTCGCCGTCGGCGCCGATCGCGGCGACCGCTCCGCGCATCGCCGGTGAGGGCAGGTCCTCGACGAGCGCGCTCAGCAGCCGGCCGGTGCCCAGATTCTGGGTCGCGACCCCGCAGGCAACCGGGAAGATCCTGCCCTCGGTGACCCCGTTCTTGAGGACCCCGACGATCTCCTCGTGGTCGATCTCCTCGCCGTCGAGGTAGCGCTCCATCAGCTCGTCGGAGTTCTCGGCGACCTCGTCCATCAGCTTCTCGCGGTATTCCTCGGCACGGGCCCTGAGGTCGTCGGGGATCTCCGCCTCGGCGGCGTTGCCGCGGCCGCTCCCCTCGCTGACGAATGCCTTCATGTCGATCAGGTCGACCACCCCGCGGACGTCGTGTTCGGAGCCGATCGGGATCTCGGTCGCGACGACGTGGGCCCCGAAGGAGCGCTTCAGCGAGTCGAGCGCGGCGAAGAAGTCGGCGCGCTCGCGATCGAGCATGTTGACGAAGACGAGGCGGGCCAGCCCCTCGGCGTCGGCCCGGCGCCAGAGCCGCTCGGTGTGGACCTCGACCCCCATCGTGGCGTTGACGACGACGACGGCGGCGTCGGCGACCCGCAGCGCGGCGACGGCGTCGGCGACGAAGCTCGGCTCGCCCGGGGTGTCGATCAGATTGATCTTGCGGCCTTCGTGCTCGAACGTCGCGACCGAGGCGTCGATCGACATCTGCCGCTGCTGCTCGTCGGCCTCGTGATCGGCGACGGTCGTGCCGTCGGCGACGGTCCCGAGCCGGTTCGCCACGCCGGCCTCGAACAGCATCGCCTCGTGCAGGCTCGTCTTGCCGCTGCCACGATGCCCGATCAGGGCGACGTTGCGAATCCGGTCTGCGGCCTTGTGCGGCATCAGACCCGGTCGAGTTCCTCCGCGCTCATGCAGGGGAAACTACACCGGCTGCAGAGCCGACTTCAACCGCATCACCGCCTTGGTGTGCAGTTGGGAGACGCGCGACTCGGTGACGCCGAGCACCTCGCCGATCTCGCGCAGGGTCAGCCCCTCGTAGTAGTACAGCGCGACGACGAGCTGCTCGCGCTCGGGCAGCGAGGCGATGGCCTCTGTCAGCCGGTCCTTGATTTCGTTGCTCGCCAGCGACTCCTGGGGGTCTTCTGCGTGGGGGTCGGAGATCGTGTCGAGCAGCGAGACCTTGTCGCCGGAGGAGTCGGACACGGTCCAGAGCTCATCGAGCGCATAGACCGAGGAGTTCGCGATTTCGAGCAGCGAGGTCTGGAGCAGTTCCTCGCTGATCCCGAGGTGCGCGGCGAGCTCGGCCTCGCTCGGCGCCCGCTGCAGCTCATGCTCGAGCTTGTTCTGCGCCGCCTCGATCTCGCGGGCCCGGGCCCGAACCGAGCGCGGGACCCAGTCGAGCGAGCGCAGCTCGTCGATGATCGCGCCGCGGATCCGGGTCATCGCGAAGGTCTCGAACTTGATCCCGCGCTCGGGCTCGAAGCGCTCGATCGCGCCGATCAGGCCGAGCAGCCC
>DATBHH010000092.1:0-3043 GCA_036557525.1 Solirubrobacterales bacterium
TTCGTCCGCGGCTCGGTCGTCGTCGACCCCGGCTACGCCGGCATCTACACCTACGCCCGCTCGGCCGACGAGGAGATCCCGAAGCTCGAGGAGGGCCAGACGCTCGAGATCGACGGCGAGCCGTGGATCATCGACAAGGAGACCCAGCCGCCGTCGCGGATCTCGCAGGGCAAACTGATCGAGATGATGGAGGAGCGCGGCCTCGGCACCAAGGCGACCCGGGCCGAGATCATTCAGAAGCTGTATGACCGCGGCTACGTCTACGGCAACCCTCCGATCCCCTCCGAGACCGGGATCGCGATGTACGAGGCGTTCAAGAAATACGTCCCGGAGATGGCGACCTCGGAGATGACCGCCCAGCTCGAGGGCGAGATGGACCGGATCGCGGCCGGGGAGCTGACCAAGGGCGAGGTGGTCGGCGAGAGCCGCGACCTCCTGCACCGGACCTGGTCGGAGATCGACGAGAGCCGCGAGGACCTGGCGAAGGTCGTCTGGGCGGGGATGGACCAGGACCGCATCCTCGGCCCCTGCAAGGTCTGCGAAGAGGCCGGCCGCACGAAGGAGGACGGCTCGCCGAACATGCTGCGGATCATCCGCGCGAAAAAATCGGGCAAACGTTTCGTCGGCTGCACCGGCTGGTCGGCTGACGACCCGGACTCCTGCGACCAGACGTTCCCGCTGCCGCAGCGCGGCGACGTCTTCCGCCTCGAGGAGCGGTGCACGATCTGCGACCGGACGCCGCGGCTGAAAGTGGTCCCGTTCCGGGGCCGGCCCTGGAACCTCTGCCTCAACGACGAGTGCGAGTCGATGCAGGAGATGAAGCGCCGCCGCGCTGAGCGCGAAGCGGCGAAAGCGGCGAAGGAAGCGATGGCTGAGAAGCCGCCGCCGGACGGCGCCGAGGACAAGGCCGCGACGGCGACGCGACGGCGAAAAAGGGCGAAGGCGTCCGCAAAAGGCTGAGGCCCTGCCGCCGTTGTTCATCTCGCTTGAGGGAATCGACGGGTCAGGCAAGAGCACCCAGGCGCGGCTGCTCACCGAGGCACTCGGGCCGGAGACGGTCTCGATCCGCGAGCCGGGCGGAACCGACGCCGCCGAGCGGATCCGGCTGCTGCTGGCCGACCCGGCGCTGGAGCTCGACCCGATGGCCGAGCTGCTCCTGTTCCTCGCCGCCCGCGCCGACCTGACGGCGCGGGTGATCCGGCCGGCGCTCGAGGCCGGCCGCGACGTCGTCTGCGACCGCTTCGCCGACTCCAGCGTCGCCTACCAGGGCGCGGCGCGGGGGCTCGGGGTCGGCGAGGTGATCTCGCTCACTGACTCCGCCAGCGAGGGGCTGTGGCCCGACCTGACCCTGCTGCTGATCGTCGACCCCGAGGTCGGCCTCGGGCGGGCCGAGGGCGACGATCGCTTCGAGTCCGAAGGGTTGGAGCTGCAACGAGCCGTCGCCGGCGCCTACGAGGAGATCGCGGAGATCGCCTCCGACCGGGTCGTCGCGATCGACGGCTCGGGCACGGTCGAGGAGGTTCACGATCGGGTGATGGAGGCCGTCGGTGAGCGCCGGGGCGCCACTCGCTGAGGCGACCGAGCACCAGCCCCGCGCGCGGCTGATGCTGAGCGCGGCGCTCTCCTCCGGCCCCGCCCACGCCTACCTCTTCAGCGGCCCCCCCGGCGCCGGCAAGCGGGCCGCGGCGCGGGCGTTCGCGGCGGAGATCCTCGCCGCCTCGGCGCCCGAGCCGGAGGACGCGCGACGCCGTGCGCTGCTCGACCCCTCGCCCCATCCCGACCTCGTCTGGCTGGCGCCGAGCGGCGCCCAGCACATGGTCGAGGAGGTCCGCGAGCGGGTGATTCGCGCGTCCGCATATCGCCCGTTCGAGGGCGGCAGCCGGGTCTTCGTCCTCGAGGCAGCCGAGGCGATGCGCGACGAGAGCCAGAACGCGCTGCTGAAGACGCTCGAGGAGCCGCCCGCGTTCGTCCACCTGATCCTGCTCAGCTCCGAGCCCGCGGGGCTGCTGGAGACGGTCGTCTCGCGCTGCCAGCCGGTCGAGTTCGCGCCGCTTCCGGCCGAGGCGGTGGAGGCCGAGCTCGCCGGCGCCGGCGAGCCGGCGGAGGTGGCCGCGGCGGCGCGCCTCGGCGCCGGAGACCTTGACCGCGCCCGCACGCTGCTCGAGGCCGAGGGTCGCGAGCTGCGGGCCGAGGCCGAGCGCTGCGCCGCGGCGGCGCTGGCGGGGGAGAGTGCCTCGGCACCCTGGACGCGGCTGCTGAAGACCGCCGAAGACGCCGGCTCGGGGGTCGAGGAGTCGACCCGCGCGGGACTCGAGGAGGAAAGGGAGGCCGGTGTCAGACGCTCGGCTCGGGAGATCGGCGACGAGGCGAAGCGGGCGGGTCGCCGCCGCCGCACCGAGGTTCTCGACCTCGGGCTGGCGCTGCTCGCGGCCTGGTTCAGGGACCTCGCCGCGACCGCGGCCGGGGCGGCGGACCTCGTCCACAACCGCGACCGCCTCGAGCGGCTCGCCGAGCAGGCCGACAGCCTCGACCCGGCGCGGGCGCGGAGGGCCGTCGAGCTGGTTCAGGACACGCGGCGCCGGCTCGAGCTCAACGTCTCCGAGGAGCTTGCGCTCGAGGCTCTCCTGTACGGCCTCGAACGGACCCTCCGTTCCCCGTAGCCGCCTCCTCGCGCGCCTTCTCGATCGCCCGCTCCTGGGCGAGGCGGGTTATCTGTGCCGCCTGCCGGGACATGATCACGCTGAAGTTGAGCGCCAGGCCGAGCAGCAGCAGCAGGACGATCGAGAACAGGGCGACGTTGGTGTCCCGGACCCCCATCAGGTTGGCGGCGAACGTCAGCAGCCCCGGGAAGGCGGCGCCGAGGAGCATCGCCAGCCCGGCGACGAACCAGACGATGCTGTAGCGCTCCTGCAGCTTGTCGCGGCGGATCAGCTCGAGGATCATCGCCATGAAGGCGATCGCGATGATCGCGGCGATGATCCGCGTCTGCGCGGTCAGGTGGACGGCCGGCTTCTCGGAGGCCGCCGCGAGCCAGACGCTCATC
>DATBHH010000093.1:0-1748 GCA_036557525.1 Solirubrobacterales bacterium
ATCTCGGCTGGGTGATCACCGTCGCCTCGCCGGACAATCCCTCGGCCCAGGTCACCCTGATCACCAACGACGACCCCTCCGCACCCGGGATCTCGATCGGGGTCGATGACGTCGACGCCGTCCACGCCCGCGCCGTCGAGCTGGGCTACGAGATCGCGTATCCGTTGCGCGACGAGGAGTGGGGCGTCCGCCGCTTCATGCTGCGCGAGCCGGGAGGCACGATGGTCAACGTGGTCGCGCACCGGGAGCGCTGACGGACGGACCTCTCGCTGACGCGAATCGCGGGGGCGGTCGAGGTGATCGACCCCGTCTTCCTGAACACGCCCCAGTTCGTCAGCGATCAGCTCTCGGAGGAGCTCGGGCGCGAGATCCTGGTAAAGGTCGAGACGCTCAACCCGATCGGCAGCTTCAAGGGCAGGGGCACCTCGTTGTTCGCGCGAGAGCTCGACCCCTCTCTCACCTGGGTCTGCGCGACCGCGGGCAACTTCGGGCAGGGCCTCGCCTACTCCGCGCGGAGCCGAGGCGCGGCGGTCCAGATCTTCGTCGGGCCCGACGCACCCGAGGGAAAGGTCGCGCGGATGCGCGCGCTGGGCGCCGAGGTGACAGTGGCGGAGCACTCTGAGCCAGCCGCCCGCGAGTACGCCGAGGCGGACGAGGGCCGCTACCTGGTGGTCGACGGGAAGGAGCCCGCGATCGCCGAGGGCGCCGGGACGATCGGCGTCGAGCTGGACGAGGCGGATCCGGTCGATACCGCCGTGATCCAGCTCGGCGACGGAGCGCTGATCACCGGCGTCGCCCGCTGGCTCAAGTCGCGCCGGCCGGACACACGGGTGGTTGGCGTGTGTGCCAGCGGCGCCCCCGCCATGGCGGAGAGCTTCGTCGCCGGGCGTCCGACTTCGGTGGCCGGCGACGGGACGATCGCGGGAGCCCTCGCGATCAGCGACCCGGTGCCCGAGTCCTTCGCGCGGATCAGGGTGCTGGTGGACGAGGTTGTTCTCGTGGACGACGACGGCCTGCGAGCCGCGATGGAGCTGATTGCCGAGTCAACGAGCGTCCTCGTGGAGCCCGCGGGGGCGGCCGGCGTAGCCGCCCTGATCCGGCACAGGGAAGCGCTGCCCGGCGAGCGCGTCGCCATCCTGCTCACCGGCGCGGCCGCCTAGCCGGCGAGGGGCCACGGCTAGTGTGTCAGCGGTGAGCGATCATGCGCAGGCGAACCCATGGCAGGGCTTCATATGGCTCTCCCGGCGCGAATGCCATCGCGTCCTGCGCCTCTGGACCCAAACCACCCTCGCGCCGGTGGTCTCCTCCCTGCTCTTCATCGTCGTCTTCGGCCTGTCGCTCGGCGGCCGGATCAAGCAGGTTCAGGGATTCGACTACGACGAGTTCATCGTCCCCGGCCTGATCGCGATGGCGATGGCGCAGGCCGCCTATTCCAACAACGCGAGCACCGTCTTCCAGGGCCGGAACGACCGCTTCATCGACGACGTCCTCGCCGCGCCCATCCACCACTGGCAGGTCAACCTCGGCTTCCTGATCGGCGGCGCCTTCCGGGCGCTGATCATCGGCGTCGGCCTCGCCGCCCTCGCGATCCCGATCACCGGCGCCCCCGTCGAGCAACCGGCGCTCCTGATCGTCGCCGTGCTGCTGCTCGTCTGCGGCTTCGGCGCCCTGGGCACGATCGTCGGCATCTATGCCGAGACCTTCGATCACACCAGCTTCATCAACAACATCGTGATCCTCCCCCTCAC
>DATBHH010000094.1:0-3371 GCA_036557525.1 Solirubrobacterales bacterium
CCGCTGCTTCAGCGGCCTCTCGAAGCGGTGGAAATGGGCGATGTCGAGCCAGCGCTCGTCGGGGAAGCCCTGGTAGCGGCGGCCGATCACTGAGCGCGGGAACTCGGCCCGGTCGGGCCGGTAGCTCTCCCAGCTGCCGACGTCGAGGTAGCAGACGACCCTGACGTGCCTGCGGTGGAGCAGGGTGACGGTGCGCTTCGGCGTTTCGAAGCCGTCGATGTCATAGACGCAGGCGTGGACCCCGGTGTCGATCCTTCCCTGAAGCTGCCACTGCCACGGTTTCGTGGTTGGTTTGGGATGCCAGCGCGGCCGGTTTCGGTTGCCTTCGCGCGCACAGCCGGCGAACGCGTGCGGATGCTTCGAGGCCGCTCGACCGCTGGCGGCGGAGGAGCCGCCTGCGGCGCTGACCAGGAGAACGATGAACAGGCCGAGCGCGGCGGCCCAAAGCCGACTTCGGACTCTGTTGCTCGTCAATGCGCGTCTCCTCGTTTCTCGTTTCATCTCAAAGCCGCTTCCCTCGGATCGTGCCCAGCAAACCACCTGGTGTTCGCTATCTGACGCTCTCAGGATCCGCGCTCGCCATACGGCGAGCCGGCGCAACGAAATGAATTCGCAAAACTCCCGGGGCTGCCGGCTACTGAACGACCTTCAGGTTGCGAAAGCGGCTCCGCGGAGCCGAATGACCCGCGGTCACGGTTTCTCTGACCAGGACCTTCCTGGTAGTGGCGAGTCTGGTCCTGAACTTCCCGGTCGGAACAAGGGAAACGACCTTCGACTTCCCGGCCCTGACGGTGGCCTTCGCCAAGCGGGTCTCGGGCCTGCCCCTGCGCCGCTTCGTCACCGCCTGGAGCCTGAACCTGCAGCCTGCGGGTTTGGCTCGCCGGGGGCATCTCACCCGGACCCCCGGATAGGCGACCTTCACCGTCTGCGTCTGGCTTGCCGACGCCGACCCGTTGCAGGAGGCGGTCTGCCCGGTGAAGACCAGGGACGTCGAGCACCCCTCGTTGTCGGTCAGCGTCAGCGTCACCTTGTAACGCCCGGGCTTGCGGTACGCGTGGGACGGCGTCGGGCCGCCGTTGAGAGCCTGTCCCTGATCTCCGAACGCCCAGTCGTAACGACCGATCGAGCCGTCCGGGTCGCTCGAGGCGGCGGCGTCGAACGCGATCGGCACCCCAGGTCGGGCGCGGGGCTCCGAGAAGGACGCGACCGGCGGCTGGTCCGGCGTTACCGCCACCTCGCTCGGGTCACCGCCGTCGGTGATCGGCTGCCCGATGACGAGGTTGGATTCGGTCTCGATCATCGAGACGGTATGAGAATCCATGTTGGCGACGTAGGCGCTCCGGCCGTCGGGCGTGAACGCGATCCCGAGCGGCCCTTCCCCGACGGGGATCGAAGCCCCGACGACCTGGTTGGTCGCGGTGTCGATCACGGAGACGGATTCGACATCGAAGTTCGCGACGTAGGCATGCCGGCCGTCGGGGCTGATCGCGACCGAGACGGGACCTTCCCCGACGGGGATCGGAGCCCCGACGACCTGGTTGGTCGCCGTGTCGATGACCGAGACCGTGCCGTCCTCGAAGTTCGGGACGTAGACGCGCCGGCCGTCGGGGGTGATCGCCAACAGATCCGGCTCTTCTCCGACTTTGATCGGAGCCCCGACGACCTGGTTGGTCGCGACGTCGACGACCAAGACGGCGTCGTCTTCCTGGTCGCCGACGTAGACGGTTCTGTTGTCGGGAGTGACCGCGATCCCGAAGGGATGGCGGCCGACGGGGATCGCCGGTTTGACGGCCTGGTTTGTCTGGAGGTTGACCGCCGAGACCGTGTCGTCGTCGAAGTTGGTGACATACCCGGTCCTGCCGTCGGGGGTTATCGCGATCTCCGCCGGTCCCATGCCGACGCTGATCGGCGTACCCACGACCGTGTTCGTAGTCGTGTCGATCGCCGAGACGGTCCCACCTTCCGATTCGAAGTTCGCCGCGTACGCGGTCCTGCCGTCGGGGGCGATCGCGATCCCATAGGGACCCGTGCCGACCGAGATCGGGGAGCCGATCACCCGGTTGGTCCCGGTGTCGATGACCGAGACCGTGTTCGTCGGTTCGTAGTCGGTGACGTAGGCGGAACGGGCAATCGCGCTCGACGCGTGCGCGGACAGAGCGAGTGAGGCGAGCGCGAGGGCCAGAACCAAACGCGTGCGTTGTGCGGGACGCACATGGTTGATTGTATGCCTGTCAGGAATCCCGTGAAGCGCCTCTCACTCCTGCTGGCCTGCGCATCGGTCGCGGCGATTGCACCCGCCGCCGGCGAGGCCGGCGCGCTCCCGGTGCCGCCGACCTTCATCGAAGCCGGGTTCGAGAACGGGCTCTCGGGCTGGAGCACGGCCGGCGTCGGCGAAGCGGTCCCGACGGTCGTCCACGACATCGTCGAGACCGGGAACAGCGCCGCGCGGGTCGTGCTGGCCGGCCATGAGAACCGCTCTGAGCTGATCCTCGCCGAGGACGGGTCGATCGCCGAATTCCCGCCCGGGACCGAACGCTGGTACGCATTCTCGTTCTACATCTGCACGATGGTCTGGGGCCACCCCGGCGCCCACAACCTGATCATGCAGCTGAAGAGCGACAACGAGGGCTCGCCCCGCCTCAGCCTCGGTCTCTGGGATTACAGGGGCAGGCGCGGTCTCTGGAGCGAAGGCGCGGCGATGGGCCGCGACGACCGGTTCCTGGCCCCGCTCGCCGAGCACCGGTGGCACGACATCGTCGTCCACTTCAAGGTCACCGGCGGCGAGTCCGGCTTCTACCAGGTCTACCTCGACGGCTCGCTGGTCGACTCGCGCCGGGGAATCACCCTCCTGCGCAGAGGGGCGCACACCACCTACATCAAGACCGGCCTCTACCGCAACGGCGACGAAATACCCGGCCTCTCCGAAATCCGACTCGACAGCGCCGTGCTCGGGACCTCGCTTGAAGAGGTCAGTCCCCGCTGAGCGGCTTGACGCCGATCAGGAGCGCCATCTCCAGCCACTTCCAGTAGCAGTCGACGTCTTCGAAGCCGGCGTCGCGGAGCCACCCGAGCTGGGTCTCGACCGGGGCCAGGCGGTCGGAGGGGTCCTCGCACTCGAGCGGCTCCCCGATCGCCGCGAAGAACGCCGCGTGCAGGCGCGGGGTCGGCGAGGCGACGTGCTCGAAATTGGCGAAGACGCCGCCGGGCTCGAGCAGATCGAAGACCTCGGTGAGCAGCGCGCGCTTGCGCTCGTCCTCGAGGTGGTGGATCGCCATCGAGGAGACGACGGCGTCGAATCGCCGGAGCTCCGGCAGTCGCTCGGCGAGGTCGTGCTCGACGAGCTCCACTCCCTCCGCGTCGGCGAAGCGCTC
>DATBHH010000095.1:0-3550 GCA_036557525.1 Solirubrobacterales bacterium
GCCCGGCGACATCATCACCCAGTACAACGGCAAGACGGTCGAGGTCAACAACACCGACGCCGAGGGCCGCCTGATCCTCGCCGACGCCCTCGCCTACGCGGTCGAGCTCGGCGCCGAGCGGATCGTCGACCTCGCGACCCTCACCGGCGCCGTCCTGATCGCGCTGGGGTCGACCTACGCGGCGCTGATCTCCAACGACGACGAGCTCGCGTCCGAGGTCGAAGGGGCCGCCGCCACGACGGGTGAGCTCGCCTGGCGGCTCCCGCTCCACCCCGAGTACAAGGAGATAACGACCGGGCGGGTCGCCGACCTCGTCAACGCCTCCGAGAAGCGCAAGGCGGGGACGATCTACGCCGGCTCGTTCCTCGAGGAGTTCGTCGACGGGACGCCCTGGGCTCACGTCGACATCGCCGGCACGGCCTGGGACGTGGGCCGCCCCTACACCGGCGACTCGGCGAGCGGCTACGGGGTTCGGCTGCTGGTCGAGCTCGCGCGCCGGCTCGGCGGCTGACTCAGCTCTCTTCCCCTTCGGCGAGGCGCGGTCGCGCTCGATCCGCGAGATCGCCGCCTGGGTCGTCCCGCGTGCATCGCGGGCCGACTCGCTATGCGTTACCGAGGATCATGCAGGTCGAGGTGCCCGTCGCGAGCACCTTGCCTCCGTCGGCGGTTCTCAGCGTCGCCTCGGCGGTCGCCTGGCGGCGGCCGCGGTGGACGATGCTCGCCTCGCACAGAACCGGGCCGGTGTCACGCGTGATCGGCCGCAGGAACTTGGCCTCGAGGCCTAGCGAGGTGTAGGCGACGCCCGCCGGCAGGGTCGTGTGGACCGCGCAGCCGAGGGCGGAGTCGAGCAGGGTCGCTGCGTAGCCGCCGTGGACGACCCCGATCGGGTTGTAGTGCTCCTCGCCCGGCTCGCCCTGGAAGACGACGCGGCCCTCCTCGATCTCGAGCGGACGGAGCCGCATGACGACGGCGATCGGCGGCGGCGGGACCCTGGACTCGACGACGGCCGTCATGTACTCGAGGCCGGTCATCGTCGCACCGGCCGCCGCGGTCGGCACCGGGTCCTGCCAGACGATCGTCCGGCTGCGGCTCGAGGCCGGGTCGGCCTCGGCGAGGGCCGCCGCCGCCTCGGCGGCGGTCCCCTCGGGCGCCGGCATCAGCGCGGCCGAAGCGTGTGGATCGCGGCCGCGTCGACCCGGCGACGTGGCGCCGGGTACTGCAGATCGGCGGTTATCTCGGCCTGGCTGATCGAGATCCGCGGGGCCTTCGTCGTGTGCCTGTGCCTGTGTCTTGGAATCAGCCTCATAGCTGGCCTCCAGTGCGCTTGAGTCAATCTCTCGCGCTGTGCTCGCGGCGCGCAGAATCAGATCTGCACGCTTGCTCGCTCCGCGTTCGAGGTGCTGGGTTGCATTAAGCAACCGTGACCCTACCCGAGTGAGTTGCTTGAAGCAACCTAATGTGACAAGATCACAGTCGTGCTCCGCCACGACTACCCCGGTCAGAGCTGCTCGATCGCGAAGGCGCTCGAGGTCGTAGGCGAGCGCTGGACGCTGCTGATCGTCCGCGACGTGATGACCGGCCACCGGCGGTTCGACGAGCTGCAGCGGAGCCTCGGCGTCGCCCGCAACGTGCTCTCGGCCCGTCTTCAGCGGCTGGTCGAGGAGGACATCCTCGAACGGCGGCCCTATCAGGAAAGCCCGGAGCGCTACGAGTACTTCCTGACCGAGAAGGGCCTCGACCTCTGGCCCGCCCTCGTCGCCCTGCTCGGTTGGGGCGACCGCCACACCGAGTACCCCGAGGGGCCGCCGCTGCTCGTCTTCCACAAGGAGTGCGGCGGGCCGGTCAGCGACCGCGGTGTCTGCGAGCGGTGCGGCGAGACCCTCAACGCCCGGGACGCGCGGGCGGTCCGGGTCGGCGACGAGGTGCCGGCCGCGGGCCGCTGAGGGGCTCCTCACCCCTATGGTGTGCACGACGGCGAACGCGCGAACGAGGAGGAGCGATGGCGACGGCGGCTGACCTTCAGGTCCGGGACAGGATCTTCATCGGCGGCGAGTGGGTCGAGCCCGAGGGCTCGGAGACGATCGAGGTGATCAACTCGACGACCGAGGAGGTCATGGGGTCGATCCCGGCCTGCACGCCCGCCGACGCCGATCGCGCAGTCGCCGCCGCCAATGAGGCCTTCGACTCCTGGTCCCGGACCTCGCGCGAGGAGCGCGCCGGCCACCTCAGCGCGATCGCGGCCGGCCTCGGCGAGCGCTCGGAGGAGATCGCGGCGACGATCGCCCAGGAGCTCGGGATGCCGCTCAAACTGAGCCAGATCATCCAGGCGGGCCTCCCGACCGGCCAGTTCGCAGCGATGCCGACCCTGATGGAGGAGGTCCGCTGGGAGGAGGAGATCGGGAACTCGCGGGTCCTGCGCGAGCCGGTCGGCGTCCTCGGCGCGATCACCCCCTGGAACTACCCGCTGAACCAGATCGCCGCCAAGGTCGCCCCCGCGCTCGCCGCCGGCTGCACCGTCGTGCTCAAGCCGAGCGAGGTCGTCCCGCTCAACGCGTTCATCCTCGCCGAGGTGATCGAGGCGGCCGGGCTTCCGGCCGGCGTCTTCAATCTGGTCACCGGCACCGGCCCGGTCGTCGGCGAGGCGATCGCCGGCCACCAGGGCGTCGACATGGTCTCCTTCACCGGCTCGACCCGGGCCGGCCGGCGCGTCTCCGAGCTCGCCTCGGCGACCGTGAAGCCGGTCGCGATGGAGCTCGGCGGCAAGTCGCCGAACGTGATCCTCGACGACGCCGAGCTCGAGCGCGCGATCCCCGACGGGGTCGCCAAGTGCTACCTGAACTCTGGCCAGACCTGCAGCGCCCTGACCCGGATGCTGATCCCCGCCGAGAAGCTCGATGAAGCCGAGAAGATCGCGGTCGGTGCCGCCGAGCAGTTCACCCCCGGCGACCCGTTCGAGGAGTCGACCCGGCTCGGGCCGCTGGTCTCCGAGACCCAGCGCGAGCGGGTCCGCGGCTACATCGAGAAGGGCGAGCAGGAGGGCGCGAAGCTGCTCACGGGGGGCGCCGAGCCCCCGGAGGGGCTCGAGCGCGGCTACTTCGTCCGCCCGACCGTCTTCTCCCAGGTGAAGCCGGAGATGACGATCGCCCAGGAGGAGATCTTCGGGCCGGTCCTCTCGATCCTCCCCTACGACAGCGAGGAGGAGGCCGTCGCCATCGCCAACGACAGCGACTTCGGTCTCTACGACTACGTCTACTCGTCGGACACGACGAGGGCGTTCCGGGTCGCCAAGGAGCTGCGCTGCGGGCACGTCGGCGTGAACACCGCCCAACGCCACCACGAGGCGCCGTTCGGCGGGTTCAAGATGAGCGGTGTCGGTCGCGACGGCGGCGACTTCGGCATGCACGCGTACACGGAGCTGCAGAGCATCATCTGGCCGGCCTGAGCACGCCGGGAGCGGCGAGCTCGCGAGCGCGACCATCGGTGAGCACGCGCACGACAGGGGGAGAGCGATGAAGGGCCTCGTCTACACGGGGGAGAAGGCGGAGCTGCT
>DATBHH010000096.1:0-13116 GCA_036557525.1 Solirubrobacterales bacterium
TGCCACAGAAATGACACGGCCGATGGCGCGGCCACACGTGAGCCGCGTACAGGCAAAGGTGAAATGGTGCGGTAAGAGCGCACCGGCGTCGCGGTGACGCGGCGGCCAGGCAAACCCCGCCCGGTGCAAGGCCAAACAGGATCGTCGACCCGGCCCGGCGAGGTCCAGGTGGGCCGCAGGGCCACTGCGTGGCCCCCCCGGGGCGGAAGCCCCGGGGAGACAGATGATCGCTCCCGACAGGATCCGGCTTACAGGCCCGCTAAAGGAAAGGCCCCGCAAGGGGTCTTTCCCATTCCGTCTTAGCGTTTGCTAACGTGCTGCCAACTTCTCGCTGAATCTCCGTCCACATACCGCGGAGAGCGGGGGACCCAGACAGTTGGGGCGAGTCGCAGGCATCTGCCGCGTAGCGCAGCTCTTTCAGCGCGAGCCCGTCAGCTAACCCCGTAAGCGCTCGGAAAGAGACGATGGACCAAGGCAGGAGCCGCCGCGGGCGGAAAGACCAATCACGACGGGCACGGGCACTGCTCCCGGCGCTTCTCGTCTGCGCCGCCCTCGGGATCCTGGCGGCCCCCGCCCAGGCGATTACCGGCGGCGCCTCGCCCTATCCGAGCAGCCCCGGCGCCAGCGAAAGCGCGCTGGCCGAAGAAGCCTTCGTGTTCAGCGCGATGCGCACCGCCGGGGCCACGTGGTACGGCCCGGGCCTCTACGGCCGCCACACCGCCTGCGGTCAGATGCTGCGGCCGATGACGATCGGCGTCGCCCACAAGAGGCTGCCCTGCGGGACCGCGGTCAAGTTCGTCTACCGCGGCCGCTCGGTCATCGCCCGGGTGATCGACCGCGGACCCTACTCGGCCGGCAACTCCTGGGACCTGACGAACGGCGCCCGCCTGGCGCTCGGCTTCGAAGGCGCCAACCGGGTCCGCTACGCGATCGGCCGCCCCGCCGGCGAATAGCCTCGTTCCCGCGCGGCCGAGCCGCCGCTCCTGCGGTTACCCTTCGCCGTCAGATGCCGGACCTCTCAAAGCGCGGCGTGGTGGCTTCGCTGCTGATGATCTGCATGGCGGTGACGATCGTCGCCTCGGTCGGCGGCGCCGGCGCGGCCACCGGCTCGAGCACGACGATCGTCCTCGGCCAGACCCCCAATACCCCCGACCCCTCCTGTCCCGACTCTCCCTGCCAGGCCGTTGGCAGCGTGACCGGGTTCCAGATAAGCACCGACCAGACGAGCCTCCCGTTCAGGGTCCCGCGCGACGGCAGGGTCAAGTCCTGGACCCTGACGCTGGCCCAGCCGACCAACAAGCAGCGCTCGTTCTTCAACGGCTTCTTCGGCACCCCGCCGGAGGCCCGGCTGGCGATTCTGCGCCGGGTCCCGGAATCGAACCCACCGCGTTTCAACCTCCGCAAGCAGGGCTCGGTGCGTGTCCTCAGCCCGTTCCTCGGGCGCACGGTGAAGTTCGGCGCCTCGCTCCCGGTCCAGAAGGGCGACATCGTCGGCCTCACGGTCCCGACCTGGGCTCCAGCGTTCGCGCAGGGGCTGTCGTCGAAGAACTCGTGGCGGGCCAGCCGCGAACCGGGCAGATGCACCAACACCACCGATGTCCGCCAGGGCCAACCGCAGCAGCGCGTCGGCCGACGCGCCACCTACGGTTGCCGCTATTCCACGGCCCGGCTGCTCTACACAGCCACCGTGGTGATGCCCTGACTCCGGGCCCGAGCTCTCAGGCGGCCGAGGGGAGGACCGTCGGCGTCGCCTGGTCTTTCGGGAGCGCCGCGGCGCTCGCGATCAGGCTCTGGAACTCGTTGAGCGCCAGATGGGCGACCGCCTCGAGGATCTCCTCGTCCGTCCAGCCGATCTCCCGCGCCTCCTCGTGGAGGTGGTGGGGGGGATAGCCGTCGGCCTCGAGCGTCGCCTTGAGGAAGGCCAGCAGAGCCGCCTCCTTCGGGTCGTTGGAGGCGAAATTACGGGCCCTGGTCACCTCGTCGAGGCCGAGGCCCGCGCGTTTGGCCGATTTCGCGTGCTGGGCGATGCTGTAGGAGTCGTGACGGTGCTCGGCGACCGCCAGCGCGATCCGCTCGCGGGTCGGGCGCGGCAGGACGCCGCTGCGAAGCTCAGAGCGCATCCGCGTGTAGGCCCGGAGCACCGAGGGGGCGCCGGCGAGGACGCCGACGAACTTGGTGACCGCGCCGCCGGCCGCCTGGATGCTCCTGAGCAGGGGAGCGCTCTCGTCCGGGGCCGTCAACTCGTCGTGGATGTGAAATCTGCTGACTGCTGTTTTGACTGTCACTGGCTTCTCCGCTTTCGGCTCCGAAGCGTCGAAACCCGCTTCACAGAGCCTTTACCTTGCCTTTACTTTACTTTAGGCCGATTACTTACTTGAGGTAAGTTATACCGGGTCTCGACGCCTCCCGCAAGCCCTGCGGTCACGCGTCTCCTACCCGGATTACGCGCGATTGCACCTCTCCGGTTCAGTTCGCCTATCTTTGCCACTCCAACGACGGCGAGAGCCAAGGAGGCCGGGATGGCAGACAGACCGAAGAGTGCCGCCGATGTTCAGGCGATCGTCGAGGAATCGGGAGTGCGCTTCGTGCGGCTCTGGTTCACCGACGTCCTCGGTCAGCTGAAGAGCTTCTCGATCAACGCCGCCGAGCTCGAGGACGCTTTCGACGGCGGGATGGGATTCGACGGCTCCTCGATCACCGGCTTCAACCCGATCGAGGAGTCGGACATGATCGCGATGCCCGATCCCGCGACCTTCGCCCTCATTCCCTGGCGACCGGAGCAGGAAAACGCGGTCGCACGGATGTTCTGCGACATCAGGGTGCCCGGCGGCGAGCCCTACGAGGGAGACCCGCGCTGGATCCTGCGGCGGGCGATGAAGCGCGCCGAGGAGCTCGGGTTCGACGCCTACAACATCGGCCCCGAGCTCGAGTACTTCTACTTCCGCTCGTCGAAACCCGGCGACGGCCGGCCCGAGGTGCTCGACGAGGGCGGCTACTTCGACCTGACGACGCTCGACGCCGGCTCCGACGTCCGCCGCGACACCGTCCTGGCGCTGGAGAAAATGGGTATCCACGTCGAGTACACCCACCACGAGGTCGGCCCCTCCCAGCACGAGGTCGACATGCGCTACAAGAACGCACTCGAAATGGCCGACGACTGCATGACCTACCGCATCGTCGTCAAGGAGTACGCGATGAAATACGGCTGGCACGCGACATTCATGCCGAAGCCCCTGTTCGGCGAGAACGGGTCCGGGATGCACGTCCACCAGTCGCTCGGCAGGGACGGCCAGAACGCCTTCTTCGACGGCGACGACCAGTACTACCTCTCCGCGACCGCGAAGGCCTTCATCGCCGGCCAGCTCAAGCACGCGCGCGAGATCTCCTCGCTGTTCGCCCAGTGGGTCAACTCCTACAAGCGCCTGGTTCCCGGCTTCGAGGCCCCTGTCTATCTCGCCTGGTCGCGCCGCAATCGCTCGGCGCTGATCCGGGTCCCGCTGTACCACCCGGGCAAGGAGGGAGCGACCCGGGCCGAGCTCCGCTGCCCGGATCCGGCCTGCAACCCCTATCTCTGCTTCGCCGGGATGCTCCAGGCGGGCCTCGAGGGCGTCGAGAAGGGCTACGAGCTGCCCGAGCCGATGGAGCAGAACCTCTACCACCTCTCGCCCGAGGAGCGCGCCCAGCGAGGCATCGAACAGCTGCCGGAGACCCTCGGCGAGGCGATCGAGGTCACGGCCGACTCCGAGCTCGTGCTGCGGACGCTCGGCGAGCACACCTTCCGTCGCTTCGTCGAGATCAAGCGCCAGGAATGGGACGAGTACCGGGTCCAGGTGACCCCGTACGAGATCGAGAACTTCCTGCCCGTCCTCTAACGCCCCGGCTCGCGGGTTCTGTCGTGGATCGACGGGGGTGCTGCGGGCGAGGGCGTCCGCGGCCCCCCTCCATCCGCGCCACCTCCGGCAGCGGGGGCAGTGGCCGGTTCGGGAGCGCCGCCACCTGGATGACTTATGGCGGAGGGCCACCAGAACCTGTCGCCGAGGTCGAGCGCGATCGCCGGGACGAGGATGCTGCGGACGAGGAAGGTGTCGAGGAGGACGCCGAAGGCGACGACGAACCCGATCTCGGTCAGGAACACGAGCGGGAGGCTGGCGAGGACGAGGAAGGTGCCGGCGAGGACGATCCCGGCGCTGGTGATCACGCCGCCGGTCACCGCCAGCGCCCGCAGGATCCCCTGTTCTGGGCCGTGTTTGATCGTCTCCTCGCGGGCGCGCGAGATCAGGAAGATGTTGTAGTCGACCCCGAGGGCGACGAGGAAGACGAAGGCGAACAGCGGCAGCGAGGGGTCGGAGCCGGGGTAGCCGAAGATCACGTCGAAGACGAAGTAGCCGACCCCGAGTGAGGCGAGGAAGCTGAGGATCACGGTCCCGATCAGAACGAGGGGGGCGACCAGGGCCCGCAGCAGCCCGACCAGGATCAGGAAGACGACGACGAGGATGATCGGCGGGATCACGACCGAGTCCCAGCCGGCGGCGTCGCGGACGTCGAATTCGACCGCGGTCGGCCCGCCGACCAGTGTGCTGGGAGCGACCGACTGCGCCGCTTCGCGCATCGGTTCGACCAGATCGTAGGCCGCGGTCGAATACGGCTCCGGCCGGAGCGTCGCGTGGAGGAGGACGCCGGGCGGCCCTTCGGCGACCGGCCCCGAGACCGATTCGACCCCTTCGGTTCCTTCGACGGCCCGCTTCACGGCCGGCGCGTCGGCCGGGTTGCTGACGACGATGTCGGTCTGGGCGGTTTCCCCAGAGGGGAAGCTCTTGCTCAGGAGCTTCTGGCCTTCGACCGATTCCGGTTCGGTTTTGTAGGCGTCTTCGCTGGTCAGTTCGGTCGAGAAGAACGCGAAGCCGCAGCAGAACACCAGCAGGAGGACCAGGGCCGAGCCGGTGATCCGCAGCGGGTTCCTTGCCACCCGGTCGCCGACCCGTTTCCAGTAGCCGTGGGTGGCGTCGACCGTCGCCTCGCGCTGGTAGCGGCGCACCTCGTAGGGTTTGAAGACCGCCCGGTCGAGCGGGCCGACGATCAGCGAAGGGATCCGGCCGCGGGAGACGACCTTCAGCAGCCAGTTGACGAGGACCAGCGGCAGCAGCACGACCACCAGCAGGCAGGCGCCGATCACCTGCAGGAGCGAGCGCAGGGTCGAGCCCTCGACGCAGTCCCGCTGGGCGCGGGCCGAGAGTTCGTCGGCGCTCGGCGCAGTCTCCGGGGTATGGGGGACGTAGGGCCAGAACGCGCGGCGGCCGAAGATCGTCAGCATCGCCGGCAGCAGCGTCAGCATCGAGAGCGCGGCGCAGAAGATCCCGATCGCGGCGATCGGGCCGAGGCCGGAGGTCCCGTTCACCTTCGCGATCGTCAGGCAGAGCAGGGCCGCGATCACCGTCGCCGCCGAGGCGAAGATCGCCGGCCCGGCAGACACGAGAGCCGTCTGCATCGCCTCGTGGCGGTCGGTCTCCCGGTGCAGCTCCTCTCGGTAGCGGGCGACGAGCAGCAGGGCGTAGTCGGTTCCGGCGCCCAGCACCAGTACCGACATGATCGAGCTCGACTGGCCGTTGATCGTCACGCCGAGCTCGGAGACCCCGTACCCGATCGAGCGCGAGAGGGTCTCGGCGAACAGGACCGACGCCAGCGGAATCACGAAGAACATCGGCGAGCGGTAGATGATGATCAGCAGGAAGACCACGAGGCTGACGGCGGCGAGCAGCAGCGTCCCGTTCAGGCTTTCGAAGACTTCGATCCCGTCGGCCGAGAAGCCGGCGCCGCCGGTGATCTTGACGACGAGGCCGCTGGGCGGGTCGGCGATCGCTTCGCGCCAGTACTTGACCGGGTCGAGGATCGTTTCGCCCTCGCCTTCGGCGTTGATGTAGGCGCTGACGATCGCTGCCTTGCCGTCGGGCGAGCAGACCGGGCCGACGAACGGGGAGTAGTCGGCGGGCTGGCCCGGGATCTCCGTCGTCGGCCCACCGCACCCGGTCGGCGCGACCGCGGATGCCGTCGCCTTCAGCTCCTTGCCCCCGGCGGCGGCGGTCGCGCCGTCGGGGATCACGCCCGGGAACCGCTTCCTCGTCATCTGTTCGACGTCCTCGACGATGGTCCTGTGGTCGGCGGCGCTCAGCCCGGACTCGTTCCGGTAGATGATCACCGCCGGGGCGATTTCGCCCTTCTGCAGTTCTTCGGTCGCGGTCAGCGCGTGGGTCGACTCGGCGCTTTCGGGCAGGTAGGAGGTCGCCTCGTTGTTTTCGGCGTCCGCGAACTTTCCCGGCAGGTTCGCGGGCCCGGCGGCGATGAAGATCGCGACGAACCAGACTGCGAAAACGATCCACTTGGCCCGGCGTCCGGCGGCAAAGGTGAACCAGGAGCCACGCACCGTTCCCGATCCTCTCAGATCATCGCCGCGAGTTCACGCGGATCGGTTACAGGAGCTCGGCAGGCGAAGTTTTCGCAGACGTAGGCGGTCGCGGCGCCGTCGACGGCGGGGCGATCCCGGAGCAGCTCCGGCGCCTCGGTCCCCTCGGGCCCGCCGGCGAGCACCAGGTGCGGTCGGTGCCCGTCGCGGACGACGGCGGCCATCGTCGCCAGTTCGTCGCCGACCAGCGCGACCTCCCTGACCGCGGCGAGGTTGAGATCGAGGGCCCGGAGCAGGTGCGCGAACGCGTCGGGCTGGCGCGGCGCGACCTTCGCGTAGAGGCTGAGGACTCCGACCGCCTGGTCCTCAAAGCGCCGCTCTCCGCTCAGCGCGGCGAGGCGCAGAAGGCCGAGAGCCGCCGAGGAGTTGCCGGACGGGATCGGGTGATCGCCGATCTCCTTGCGGCGCGCGATCAGCTCCTCGTGGTCGGCCGAGGTCGAGAAGAAGGCGCCGCGATCGGGGTCCCCGAAGCGCTCGATCATCGTCTCCGCCAGCTCCCGCGCCTCCTCGTACCAGCGCCGCTCGAAGCTCGCTTCGTAGAGGGTGAGGAGGGCTTCGAGCAGGAACGCGTGGTCCTCGAGGTAGGCGTTGAGGCGTGCCTCGCCGTCGCGGTAGGTGCGCAGCAGGTGCCCGGACGGATCGCGCATCGAGCCGAGGATGAACTCGGCGCAGGCGCGTGCCGCATCGAGGTACTCGGGCCGCTCGAGCGCCGCGCCGGCCTCGGCCAGGGCGCCGATCGCGAGCGCGTTCCAGGCGGTGAGGCGCTTGTCGTCGAGGGCGGGCCGCACCCGCGCGCCCCGCGCCTCGAGCAGCGCGCGGCGCGACTCGAGCAGCGCCGGGCTGCGCTCGGCGGTCGCACCGGCGGCGAGGTGGAGGACGTTGCGGCCCTCGAAGTTGCCTTTCACCGTGACGCCGTAGAACTCGATCGCCTCCTCGGCGTCGGGGCCCAGCACATCCCGGATCTGGTCCGGCGTCCAGACGTAGAAGCGGCCCTCCTCGCCCTCCGAGTCGGCGTCGAGCGCGGAGTAGAAGCCGCCCTCGGGGCCGCGCATCTCACGCAGCAGCCAGTCCAGGGTCTCTTCGCAGATTCGCCGGTAGCGGTCGTGCTCGAGCGCCTGCCAGCCGTGCAGGTAGGCGGCCGCCAGCTGGGCGTTGTCGTAGAGCATCTTCTCGAAGTGGGGGACGAGCCAGCGGCCGTCGACCGAGTAGCGGGCGAAGCCGCCGCCCAGCTGGTCGTAGATGCCACCGGCCATCATCGCGTCGAGGGTCCGCTCGACATGTTCCGTCTCGCCCCTCGCGAGCAGCAGCTCGAGGGCCGAGGCCGGCGGGAACTTCGGCGCGCCGCCGAAGCCGCCGCGCTCGGTGTCGGCCCGCTCGCGCAAACCCTCCAGCGCGAGCTCGAGGAGGGCGCCGTCGGGGCGCTCGGCCGAGGGCTCGAGGCCGGCGATCGCGGCCAGCCGCTCCTGGGTGCGGGGCGCCTGCGCCCGCAGCTCCTCGCGCCGGTTCTCGAAGGCGTCGAGGACGGCCTCCATCACCATCCGGAAGCTCGGCATACCGCGGCTGTCGTCGGGCGGGAAGTAGGTTCCGCCGTAGAACGGGACCCCGTCCGGGTCGCAGAAGACGGTCATCGGCCAGCCTCCCTGGCCGCTGATCGCCTGCACCGCCTCCATGTAGAGGGCGTCGATGTCGGGCCGCTCCTCGCGGTCGACCTTGACGTTGACGAAGTTCTCGTTCATGTAGGCGGCGGTGACCGGGTCCTCGAAGGACTCGCGCTCCATCACGTGACACCAGTGGCAGGCCGAGTACCCGACCGAGAGCAGGATCGGCCGGTCGAGCTTCCGGGCGAGCTCCAGCGCATCCGGCCCCCAGGCGTGCCAATCGACCGGATTGTCTTTGTGCTGGAGCAGGTACGGACTGGTCTCCTGCGCCAGGCGATTCGCCATCGTGTCCAGCTTACCCGCGGATCTCGTTGGCTAACTTTTCGGCGGGACGGGGTAGCGAAAAATCGAACGCATTCGTCCAGAGGGGCTTGATTGCGCCTGGGGGCCGAGCATGGGCGTCTACCTTCGGTCGGTGCAGAACGACCGACTGTTGGGTCAGAGCGAGCCGGCGATCAGGGCCGTGCTCGACAAGCTGGAGAACGGGGATCGCGAGGTGGTGGTGGCGGCGCTGGAACGCGCCGAGCGCAGCGAGGCCGAGCTGCGCTACCTCGCCGACCACGACTCCCTGACCGGGCTCCTCGACCGCCGCCGCTTCCGCTCCGAACTCGACCAGTTCGTCTCCTTCAGCGCCCGTTACGGCGGCCAGGGCGCGGTGATGATCATCGACATCGACGGGCTCAAGCTCACCAACGACGCGCTCGGGCACCAGGCGGGCGACAACCTTATCCGCCAGATCGCGGCGATCATGCGCGAGCGGGTGCGGGCCACCGACATCGTCGCTCGCCTCTCCGGCGATGAGTTCGCGGTTCTGATGCCGCAGACCGACGTCACCGGGGCGATGACCCTGGCCGAGGAACTGCGGACCCAGGTCGCCGAGAACGCGCGGCCCGCAACTGAGGCCGAGCCGGCGACGATCAGCGTCGGGATCGCGATGTTCGGCCGCAAGCCGCGGGGCAGCTCCGAGGGCGTGCTCGTCGCCGCCGACCAGGCCATGTACACGGCCAAGCAGGGCGGACGCGATCGGATCGCCCTGTTCCGCGACCCGGGCGAAACCCAGGGCTCGCCGGAGCGGATCAAAACGACGACGGCGCGGATCCGCGATGCCCTCACCCACAACCGCCTCGCCCTCCACACCCAGCCGATCCGCAACCTCGCATCCGGCGGGATCGAGCGCTACGAGCTGCTGCTGCGGATGGCGGGCGAAAACGGAACCCTGCTGACGGCCGCCTCCTTCATCGAGGCCGCCGAGCGCTCGGGAATGATCCAGGAGCTCGACCGCTGGGTCGTCGCCCGCGCCCTCGAGCTGCTCGTCGCCCGCGAGCGCGAGGGGCACCCGGTCTCGCTCCACGTCAACCTCTCCGGCGTCTCGCTCACCGATCTCTCGGTCCTCGAGTACATCGAACGCAAGGTCGACGAAGGCGGCGCCGATCCCTCCCGCTGCACCTTCGAGATCACCCGCTCGACGCCGGTCGAGGACTACGACACCGCGATCAGGTTCACCGACCGCCTCACCGAGCTCGGCTGCCAGGTCGCGATCGACGACTACGGCGCCAGCTTCAGCCCGTTCCACCACCTCAAGCGGCTCCCGTTCGACCTGATCAAGATCGACGGCGAGTTCGTCCGCGACATGCCGCGCAGCGACGCCGACCAGCTCACCGTGCAGGCGATCGTCCAGATCGCCCGCGGGCTCGGGAAGACGACGATCGCCGAGTTCGTCCAGGACGAGCGGACCGCCGAAATGCTGCGCGAGTACGGCGTCGACCTGGCCCAGGGCTTTCATCTCGGCCGCCCGGTCGACATCGCCGAGGCCCTCGCCGCCTAGGCTTTCTCGCGGCGCGAGGGAGGGGGTGTCGCCTCCTCGGACGAGATCCCGAACCGCTGCTGGTACTCGGCGTTGAGCGCCGACCACGGGCCGGGCACGTCGGGGTCGGGCTCGCGGGGGTCCGGCAGGCCGTCGAGCTCGGCGGCGAGAGCGTCGAGGCAGACGTGCCAGCCGGCGCCGTCGCGGGCCGCCTTGAGCCGGTCCTCGAAGGTGTGGACGAGGATCAGGAGGCAGCCGTCGTCATGGGGGCGGAGCTCCCAGCGCAGGTGGTCGGGCTCCTCGCCCTCGGTCACCCAGGTGTAGGCGAGGAGGCGCGGCGGGTCCCACTCGGTCACCTGGCCCTCGGTCATGATGTCGGGGAACGGAGTCTCCGTGACCCAGGTCGCGCGGCCGCCGACCGCGGGCTGGAACTCCGCCGGCGTCGGGTGCCAGGCCAGCTGCTCCTCGGGGTCGGTCAGGGCGCGCCAGACCCTTTCGGCGGGGTGGTTGAGGAGCCGCTCCAGGCGCAGCGCCGGGCGGCCCTCGATCTCTTCGAGCTTCGCGTGCTTGTCGGGCATCTTCGTCAGTCCTTCCTTCGATCGAGGTGTCGTTCCAGCGCATCGAGGCTCTGCTGCCAGAGGCGCTGGTAGGGGGCGACCCATCCCAGGAGCTCCGCCATCCCCTCGGGCCGCAGCTCGTAGATCCGCCGCTGGCCCTCGGCGCGGGGCTCCACCAGGCCGGCCTCGCGCAGCACCCGCAGGTGGCGGGAGGTGTTCGGCTGGCTCAGCCCCGTCCGCGCCGCGATCTCGCCGACCGGGCGTGGGCCGGCGGCGAGCAGGTCGAGGATCTCGCGGCGCGAGCCCTCGGAGATGGCGTCGAACACCGGGTTGGTCGTCATTGCTATATTCAATCATATAGTTATATAACTATCTAGATATATATCCGATCAGACGACGACCAGGAGGATTCAGATGAGCGATGACCACAGGATCGAGATCACGATCGACGCGCCGCCGAGCGCGGTCTATGACGCGATCGCGACCGGAGACGGCGTTCGCGCCTGGTGGACCGAGGACGCGAGGGTCGCAGAGGAGGTCGGCGGCGTCAGCCGGATGACCTTCGGCCGCGAGCACTGGACCGAGATGCGGGTCGACCGCCTCGTTCCCGGCGAGGAGGTCGGCTGGGCCTGCGTCGACCAGTACCAGGCCAGCTTCGAGGAGCCCGACGAGTGGGTCGGGACGACGATCTCGTTCCGGCTCGAGCCCGAGGACGGCGGCGAGCGGACCCGCCTGCATTTCGTCCACAGCGGCCTCGAACCGCTCGACTGCGCCGAGATCTGCCGGCGCGGCTGGGACCACTACATCCGCGGCAGCCTCAGGTCCCTGCTCGAGAGCGGGGCCGGGACGCCTTCCGTCGACTGGGCGACCTCGGCCTAGCCGGCCCGCCCAGCCTTCGGGGCCTAGCTCGTGACGTCGCGGGCGAAGGCCTCGAAGGCGTCGACGTAGGTCTGGAGGTCGTCCTCGGTGTGGGCGATCGAGAGCGTCCACTCCTCCTCGACCCCCGGGGTCATGAAGACGCCGTGGTTCATGTGGTAGAGCCAGGCCAGGGTCGAGAGCTCGTCGTCGACCTTGGTCAGGTAGTCGCGGTACTCGTACATCCGCTCCGAGGAGAAGATCACGCACCCCTTGGCGCCGAGCCCCTCGGTGTAGGCGGGGAGGCCGCAGGAGTCGATGATCTCCTGGCAGGAGTCGAGCAGGCGCCGGTTGGTCTGCTCGAGGTGGGCGTAGACGTCGTCGGTCAGCACCCGGGTCAGGGTCGCCTCGGCGGCCGCCATCACCAGCGGGTTTCCGTTGAAGGTCCCGTACTGGTTGACGGTGTTGTCGGCAACCAGCGCGGCGAGCTCCTCGGTCATCCCGACCGCCCCTCCGGGGTAGCCGCCGCAGCTCGCCTTCGCCAGCGTGATGATGTCGGGGCTGACGCCGAAGCGCTCGGTCGCGCCTCCGGCGGCGATCGTGCAGCCGGTCTTGACCTCGTCGAAGATCAGCTTCACGCCGTGCTCGGCGGTCAGCTCGCGGACTCGGTCGAGGTAGCCCTCGCGCGGCGGGACGATGTTGATGTTCATCATCGCCGGCTCCATGATCAGGCCGGCGACGTCATCGCCGATCTTGTCGAGGACGGCGGCGAGCGCGTCGACATCGTTGAAGGGGACCGAGCGGGTGAGGTCGGTGATCGCCCGCGGCATCCCGGCGCCGTAGGGGACGCTCACCGGGTCGTCGCGGTCGCCGAGCGCCTCGAGCGGGGGGTAGACGGAGACCATCACCGCGTCGTGGTGACCGTGGTAGGAGCCCTCGATCTTGAGCAGGGTGTCGCGGCCGGTGGCGCCGCGGGCGAGGTGGACGGCGTCCATCGTCGACTCGGTGCCGGAGTTGGTGAACCGCCACTGGGGCAGGCCGAAGCGCCGCTTCAGCTCCTCGGCGACCGCGATCGAGCCGTCGGTCGGGGCAGCGAAGTGGGTGCCGCGGTCGACCTGGGCCTTGACCGCCTCGCCGACGGTCGGGTTGGCATGGCCGATGCACATCACGCCGAACCCGTTGTGGAAGTCGACGTACTCGTTGCCGTCGACGTCCCAGACGCGACTGCCGTGGCCGCGGTCGACGTAGACCGGCCAGGGTTCGTTCGATTGGAACGAGGACGGGACCCCGTTCGGCATCGACTTGACCGCCCGCTCGTAGGTCCGCGCCGAGGTGCCGGTGCGGTTGCGGTAGCGCTCCTGCTCGGCCTCGGTCAGCTCGGCGATGCGCCTGCGGTCGATCGTCGTCATGGTCATTGGTTGACGCAGACTATCTATGGCGCAGCTCGCTCCTGCGAATCTTGCCGCTGCTCGTCTTCGGGAGCTCGTCGGCGAACTCGACGATGCGGGGGAACTTGTAGGGGGCGGTCTGGCGCTTGCAGTGCTCCTGCAGCTCCTCGACAAGCTCCTCGGAGGGCTCGGTGTCGCGCAGCACGACGATTGCCCGCACGACGGCGCCGCGCTCAGGGTCGGGGGCGGAGACTGCCGCCGCCTCGGCCACCGCGGGGTGGGAGACCAGCGCCGACTCGACCTCGAAGGGCCCGATCCGGTAGCCGGAGGAGAGGATCAGGTCGTCGCTTCGCCCCTCGAAGTAGAGGAAGCCGTCGGCGTCCTCGCGAACGAGGTC
>DATBHH010000097.1:0-14230 GCA_036557525.1 Solirubrobacterales bacterium
GGCCCGCGCGGCCGGTGACCTTCGACGTAGGTGAGCGACTCGAGCCCGTCGGGCAGGGTCGAGGAGATGAACTTCGGGGCGAACTTGGCGCCGACCGCGTTCCCTTCCGAGTCGAAGAACCCGCCGGGGGTGAAGATCGCCCCAGAGGCGAGGCGGACGCCCTTCGTCCGCTGCACCCGTGGCAGGATCGAGGCGTTGAAGGTCGGGGTTTCTTCGCTTTCCTGCTTGACCGGGTTCTTGGCGGTGATGACGACGCTCGTCCCCTTCAGCGACTCGGAGAAGATTTCGTCGAAGGCGGCGAAGACGGTGTCGGTGAGGACGTAGGAGCCGGCGACGAAGGCGATGCCGATGACGACCGCGAAGGTCGTCCCCAGTGCGCGCGCCTTGCGGGCCCAGAGGCTCTTCAGCGCGAGCCGCGTCACGCGGCTAGTCGACCTGCTTCATCAGCTCGAGCACCTCGTCGCTCGAGCCCGGGGCGGCGTCGTGGACGATCGCGCCGTCACTGAGGGTCACCAGGCGGTCGGCCTGCGTGGCCGCAGTCGGGTCGTGGGTGACCATGATCACGGTCTGGCCGAAGCGGTCGACCGCCTGCCGCAGCAGCGCGAGGACGTCGGCGCTCGCCCTCGAGTCGAGGTTGCCGGTCGGCTCGTCGGCGAAGACGACGGCGGGTTTCGAGACCAGGGCCCGCGCGACCGCGAGACGCTGCTGCTGGCCGCCCGAGAGCTCCGAGGGGCGATGGGTGCGGCGGTCCTCGAGGCCGACCGTGTGGATCAGCTGGTCGAGCCACTCGCGGTCGGGCTTGCGGCCGGCGATCGAGAGCGGCAGGATCAGATTCTCCTCGGCGGTCAGCACCGGCAGCAGATTGAAGAACTGGAAGACGAAGCCGAGCTTTTCGCGACGTAGCCTGGTCAGCTCGCCGTCGTCGAGCCCGGTGATCTCCTCGCCGTCGAGGGTGACCGTGCCGGTCGTCGGTCGGTCGAGCCCGGCGAGGATGTGCATCAGCGTCGACTTGCCAGACCCCGAGGGGCCCATGATCGCCGTGAACCGCCCGCGATCGAACCCCGTGCTGACGCCGACCAGGGCGTCGACCGCGGCATCGCCTTCGCCGTAGCGGCGAGAGACGTCGCTCGCCACCACCACCTGTCCGTCCACACTCACTCGGTCACACGCTAGCGAGATGCGACTACGCTCCGCCGCGTGGCGCTGGCCGACGAATACGACGGATTTCTGATCGATCTCGACGGCGTCGTCTGGGTCGGCCGCGAGCTGATTCCGGGCGCCGCCGAGGCACTGCGCGAGCTGGGCGAACGCGGCACTGCATTCGTCTTCGTCACCAACAACCCCGGGCGGCCGGGGTCCGTCTACGCCGACCGTCTGCGGGAGGCCGGGGTCGAGGTCGGCGCGGACCGGATCGTCACCGCCGGCGAATCGACGGCGCAGCTCGCGGCGGAGTTGGCGGGACCGGGCGCGAGCGCGTTCGTGATCGGGGCCGATGCCTTCCACCAGGCCGTCGCCGCCGCGGGCCTCGAGCTGCGCGACGGCGAGCCGGCCCGGCAGGCGGACATCGTCGTCGTCTCCGGACACCGCGGCTTCGACTACGAGGAGCTGCTGACCGCGACCCTCGCGCTGCGGACAGGGGCGAAGCTGGTCGCGACCAGCCGCGACCCGACGCTGCCGATGCCCGACGGCCCCTGGCCGGGGACCGGAGCCGTCCTCGCCGCGGTCGAGACGGCGAGCGGCGCGAGGGCTGAGATCGGCGGCAAGCCCGAGCACCATCTATTCGACCTCGCGCGCCGGCGCCTCGGCACCGGCGCCGGCCGGGTGGCGATGGTCGGCGACCGCGTCGCCTCCGACATCGAGGGAGGGCGACGGGCGGGCCTCGGGACCGTCCTCGTCCTCAGCGGCGCGACGGCGGGCGAGGACGAGGCCGCCGCGTCCGGCGCCGACCACGTGATCGACGACCTCGCCGGCCTCCTCGGATGAGCGCCGAGGCCTCGAGCGCGCCCGTCGCCCGACCCGGCATCGCGTTCGCCGGGATCTTCGCGGTGACCTTCGCCGGGATCGTCGCGGTGGGGGCCGTGCTCCCGATCCTCCCCCGCTACGTGCACGGGCCCCTCGACGGCGGCAACATCGCGGTCGGGGTGGTGGTCGGCTGCTACGCGGCTACCGGCCTGCTTCTGCGGCCGGTCGCCGGCCGGATTGCCGACAGCCGGGGCCGCAAGCCGACGATGCTGATCGGGGCGCTGCTCGTCGCCGGCTCCGGCTTCCTCTACCTGCTGCCGCTCGGGATTCCCGGCCTGATCGTCGCGCGGCTCGTCCTCGGCGCGGGCGAGGGCACCGTCTTCACCTCCGGCTCGGCCTGGATCGTCGACATCGCCCCGCCGCAGCGGCGCGGGCGCGTGATCGGCCTCTACGGGCTCGCGATCTGGACCGGGCTGAGCGTCGGGCCGCTGATCGGCGAGCTCCTGCAGCAGACGTCCGGCTACACCGCGGTGTGGCTCTTCGCCGGCATCGCACCCCTGGTCGGGGCCGCGGTCGCCGTCCGCCTCCCCGACCCGTTCCGCCCGGTCCTCCAGGACGGGCGCCAGCCGCTGATCGCCCGCGAGGCGGTCCGGCCGGGGAGCGCGCTCGCCCTGGCCTCGATCGGCTACGCGACCGTCGCCGCCTTCGTCGTCCTCCATCTCGACGCTCGCGGCGTCGGCCACGGAGCGACGGTGTTCGGAGCCTTCGCGTCGATGGTCGTCCTCACCCGCCTGCTCGGCGGCGACCTCCCCGACCGGATCGGCCCGGCCCGGGTCGCGACCGCCGCCGCCGGGGTCGAGACGCTGGGGCTGATCGGGATCGCGACCGCCGACAGCCTCGTCGTCGCGCTCGTCGGAGCGCTGGCGATGGGCGCGGCGTTCTCGCTGCTGTACCCGTCGCTCTCGCTGATCGTGGTCGATCGCGTCCCGGTCAACCGCCGCGGCGCCGCGCTGGGCACCTTCACCGCGTTCTTCGACGCCGGCGTCGGGCTCGGCGCACCGCTGGCCGGGCTCGCCGCCGCCCTCACCGACTACCAGGGCGCCTTCCTGTTCGCCGCCTGCGCCGCCGCGACCTGCGCGACGACGATCGCGGTGACGATCTCGAGTCGGAGCCGTGAACTGCTCGCCGCGCGCCGGGCCGAGGCCGGCTAGAGACGTGCCGATCAGCGCTCGGCGAGGAGCAGGCTCTGGACGGCGCGGCCGATCCGGCCGCGCCGGTCGAAGAGCACCGACTCCGCCGTACCGATCCCATGCTCGTGCGGCAGCGTGACCGCGTCGACGCAGACCCACTCGCCCTCGGGCATCCGCTCGAGGTGGACGCTGAGGTCGACGTTGATGAAGAGTTGGCGGCGCCAGTCGAGGACGGCGCTGATTCCGTTGCCGACGTCGGCGGCGATCAGAGTGCGCTGAAGCGGCGAGGGCTCCTCGTCGGGGAGGAGCGGGTGGCGCATCCGCATCCAGACGGTGGCGGGCCCCGGCTCGCGGAAGCCGCCGCCGACCGAGCGCCACTCCATCGCGGTGTGGTAGCCGGTGTCCTGCCCGGTCTCGAAGAACTCGGGCTCCGAGCCGCGGTCGGGGCCCGGCGGCGGGGCCGGGCCGTCCGGCACCTCCGGCGGCAGCTCGAGCCGCGACGTCCTGATCCGCCAGGCGCGCGCCAGCACCAGGTCGTTCTCGCCGTCGCGGAGCGTCGCCTCGATCATCTGGACCGAGCGACCGGGACGGGCTAGGCGGGCGGCGACCTCGACCGGGCCGATCGGGACCGGCCGCAGGATCTCGAGGTTGATCCGGGCGACCTGAAAGCCCTCGCCGCCCTCGACGCGCTCGATCTCACGGCCGACCAGCGCCGACGGGGGACCGGCGTGCTGGGAGCCTGGATCCCAGGGCCCGCGGGTCAGCTCGGTCGCGATGAAGACGTCGCCGTCTCGTTCGTAGAAGGCCTCCGGCACGCCGGGATCCTAAGCGTGCAGTGGCCCTGGACAGGGTGCGTAAGCTGAAGGTAGAGGAAAGGAAGACAATGACCGAGAACACGACAAAGGTTCAGAAAACCGAGCAGGAGTGGCGCGAAGAGCTGTCCCCTGAGCAGTACGACGTCTTGCGGAAAGCCGGCACCGAGCGCGCCTTCACCGGGCCCTACTGGGACGAGAAGAGCGGCGGCATGTACCGCTGCGCCGGATGCGGCGCCGAGCTCTTCTCATCCGACACGAAGTTCGACTCGGGCACGGGCTGGCCGAGCTTCACCGAGCCGGTCAACCGCGAGCACGTCGAACTGCGCCCCGACGACAGCCTTGGGATGCGCCGCACCGAGGTGATCTGCAGGAACTGCGGCGGGCATCTCGGGCACGTTTTCGAGGACGGCCCAGGCCCGACCGGCCAGCGCTACTGCATCAACGGCTGCGCCCTCAACCTCGACCCCGACGAGGACGAGTAGGACTCTCGGCTGAGTGGGTCGACTCGCGCCGGAGAGGGCACCGGGTGGCCCTGCCCGAGAGCGGCGCTACCGCCCACCTGCGCAAGCGCCCCCGGATGCGGAGGCGGGGGCGCCAATCGCAATCCGATTCTTCTCGGCCCCCGCGGAGCAGAGCAGGCCGCGCGTTACTTGACGCTTCCACCCGCGCCGAGATAGCTGAACCGGACCGCGAGGGCCACCGCCTCGGTCCGGGTGTCGACCTCGAGCTTGGCGATTGCGTTGCGGACGTGGGTGTGGACGGTCGCCGGGCTGAGCCCGAGCCGCTCGGCGATCTCCTTCACCCGCAGGCCCTCGGCGAGGAGCTCGAGGATCTGGCGCTCGCGCGGCGAGAGGTCGAGCAGTTTCTCGACCTCGGACGGCTTGCCGCCCGCGAAGTCGCCACCGAGGAAGGTGCCGCCGGTGGTGACCGCTTTGACCGCCCGCGCGATGTCCTCCGCCGGCGCTGACTTGAGGACATAGCCCGAGGCGCCGGCCCGCAGGGCCAGCGCCAGGAGGTCGGGCTGGGCGTGGGCGGTGAAGATGATGACTTTGGTCCGGGGCCTCGCCTTGAGGACCTCCTTGGTCGCCTCGATCCCGTCGCGTTTGGGCAGCTCGACGTCGATGATGAGGACGTCCGGCTCCAGCTCTTTCACGACCTCGACCACATCGCGTCCATTCCCCGCCTCGCCGACGATCTGGAGGGTGCTCGAATTGGCCATGCGCGCCTTGATCGCCTCGCGGACGATCTCGTGGTCGTCGCAGAGAACCACGCGTTTTGCCTCTCTGACGCTGCTGTTCATGATCCTTGGACGCTCGCTGTTTCCGCCTTCATCGTGCATCGATCCTTGCAGGGGAACCGTATGAATGCAAAATATTGGGTAGCGTGAAGCTTCCATCACGCTCCTGGCGATTCTCGACCAGAGCGACGACAGTTCTGCCAACTGCAATCGCTGTCCCATTCAGGGTATGCATTACCTGTGGTGTTTCGCCGTCCACGGCCCGATACCTACAGGCAAGCCGCCTTGCCTGGAAATCGGTCGTGTTCGAGCATGAGGTCAGCTCGCGGTAGCGGTCCTGGCTCGGAATCCACGCCTCGCAGTCGTACTTCTTCGCCGCCGGCGCCCCGAGGTCTCCGGCGGCGACGTTGACGACGCGGTAGGGGATCTCGAGCTCGGTCAGGATCCGCTCCTCGATCGCCAGCAGCCGCTCGTGCTCGGCGGCCGACTCGGTCGGCTCGACGAACGAGAACATCTCGACCTTGTCGAACTGATGGACGCGGAAGATGCCGCGGGTGTCGCGGCCGGCGGCGCCGGCCTCGCGCCGGAAGCAGGTCGAGAACCCCGCGTAGCGGATCGGGAGGCGGTCGGCGTCGAGGATCTCGTCGGCGTGCAGGGCCGCCAGCGATACCTCGGAGGTGCCGACCAGGAACAGGTCGTCCTTGGGGATCTCGTAGATCTGGTCACGGTCGCCGGGGAGGAAGCCGGTGCCGTAGAGGGCCTCTTCGCGGACGAGTACCGGCGGGACCACCGGCTCGTGGCCCTCGCCCCCGACGAGGTCGAGCGCATAGCGGACGAGCGCCATCTCGACCAAGACGAGATCGCCCTTCAGGTAGGCGAACCGCGATCCCGAGACCCGCGCCGCCGACTCGACGTCGATAACGCCGAGCCGGGTGCCGATCTCGAGGTGGTCGAGCGGGTCAAAATCGAAACTCGGCCTCTCCCCCACCTCGCGGATGACGACGGCGTCCTCCTCGGTCATCCCGTCCGGGGCGTCGGGGTCGGGCAGATTCGGAAGCGCGGCTGCGACTCGCTCGATTCCGGCGTCGACCTCCTCGAGCTCCGCTTTCCCGGACTCGATCTCCTCCTTGAGGCGGCCGACGGCGACGACCAGGTCGGCCGCCTCGTTGCCCTTCTGCTTCTCCTCCCCGATCTGCTTCGAGAGGGTCCTGCGCTCGGCCTGCGCGCCCTCGATCCGCGGCAGGAGCTCGCGACGGCGAGCATCGAGAGCGAGCAGCTCGTCGACGTCCTCGCCGGCGCCGCGGCGCTCAAGCGCTGCCTTGACCCGCTCGGGCTCTGAGCGGATCAGCTTCAGATCGAGCATCGGACCTGACTCAGGGCGAGTTCTCGCCCGGGCGGGGCGATTCTTGCGCATCTTCGCCGGCGTACTTGGCGACGAAGCGGGCCACCTCTTCGGCTTCTTCGCCGACGACGATGTTCTGGGGCATGATCGCGCCGGAGAATCCCCCGTTCTGGATCGCGAAGAGGGCATCTTCGTAGGTCTCGGTTCGTTCGTTCAGGTTCGGCCCCTGGGTGCGGATGCTCCGGTTCCCGGTTCCCTGGGTGCCGGCCGCGCTCAGCGTGTGGCAGCCCGAGCAGTGGGTGGAAAAGAGGACGGCGCCGTTGTAGTTCGGGTCTTCCTTCGAGAGCGAGATTCCTTCCTCTCCGAAGCCGCATGCGGAAAGGCCGAGGACGACCGCGACAACCATTGCTGTGAGGAGTGCTGGGCGCACGCGGCGCGCATCATATTGTCTTCAGCCGATCCCCTACCCCGACGAGTGCGCAGCGATGCAACCCCCGAATCTAGCCAGTTTCCGCGCCGCGATGGGAATCCTCCCGACCGGGGTCACGGTCGTCTCCGCGAACGGCCCGGACGGCCCGGCGGGGGCGACCGCCAACGCAGTCAGCTCGCTCTCGATCGAGCCGATGCTGATGCTGGCCTGCCTCGACCGCGGCTCGCGGACGCTGCTCGCCGTGCAGGCGGCGAACCGGTTCGGGATCAGCGTCCTGCACGCGGGGCAGGAGGAGATCGCCCGCTCCTTCGCGACCAAGGCGCCGGTCGCCGACAAGTGGGAGGGGGTCGAGTGGAGCGACCGCGACGGGATCCCGGCCATCGCCGACCCCCTGGTCTGGGTCGCCTGCGAGCTGCGCGACGTGATCGCCGGCGGCGACCACGTGATCGTCACCGGCGAGGTGCTGGGGCTCGAGGCCGCCGAGGGCGACCCATTGGTCTTCCATCACGGCGAGTACCGGCCGCTGGGCTGACCAAATCCCACCATTTTTTCCATCCATGGGATGGCAAACTTGATGGGATTTCGGGGCGCTCACTAGTCGCCGGCCCGACGTGGTCGAGCGGAAACCCGGGGACATCGGCAACACTCTCTTCGATGGAGCCGCGCTTCCAGGAACCGGGCTGGTTCACCAAGAACGTCTTCAACCGCGTCGTCGCGCTGCTGACGCGGATGGGTCTCGACGTCGCCGGCTCCCGAGTCCTCGAAGTGAAAGGACGGAAGAGCGGCGAGTGGAGGCGGACTCCGGTCAACCTCCTCGTCTTCGAGGGCGACCGCTACCTGGTCGCGCCGCGCGGCCATACCCAGTGGGTTCGGAACATCCGGGTCAGCGGGGCCGGCCGGCTCGTCCTCGGTCGCAAGGTCGAGGAGTTCTCGGCGACCGAGCTGCCCGACGACGACAAGCCACCCCTCCTGCGCGCCTACCTGAAGAAGTGGAAATGGGAGGTCGGCGCTTTCTTCGGCGGTGTGGGGCCCGACGCCCCCGAGGACGAGCTGCGCCGGATCGCGCCTGACCACCCGGTCTTCCGGATCAGCTCCGGGAGCTGAGCGCCCGCGATCAGAACGCCCCGCTGGTCGTCGCGGCGCGCAGCGCGAGGAAGAAGATCACGCCGCAGCTGACGGCCATGATCCCCATCTCGCGGCGGACGATCGCCAGCGCGATCTCCTGCTGGGCGTCGGCCGAGAGAGCTTCGAAATCGAGCTCGCCGATCTCGCGCTGAGCCGCCCCGGCGCGGGCGCCCTCGGCGATGAAGGAAACGAAGAGGGGCAGGATCCCGTACAGGTAGTGGAGGTCTTCCGGCGCCTCATGGCCGGTGAAGAGGAGCAGACCGCCGAGCAGCGCCTGGATGAAGACCGAGACCTGGGCGGCGCGCAGCAGGTACCAGAACGGGATCGATGCCTGCTTGCGGATCCAGGCCACCCCGCCGACCGCGAAGGCGGCGAGATTCAGCGCAATCAGCACGACGCCGACGACGAGATGGACGGAGGCCATCTATATCCGCCCGATAGGGTCGGGATTCCGCTTGCTGATGCGGAAAATCACTATGTAGCAATGTGTCACAAGGTGGGTGTATAACACCGGCCGGGCCCCCGAAAATGCTGAGCAGCTACGCGCCGATACTCGTCTTCGCCCTCCTCGGGGCGCTCGTCGGCAGCGCCTTCGTGATGCTCAATCACCTGATCGGCCCGAAGCGCTCGAAGACGCCGACCGCCGCCGCTCGCCGCCAGGCCGAGCCCTACGAGTCCGGGATTCCGGTCGAGGCGGCCCGGGGAATGCGATTCGGAGTCAGCTTCTACCTGGTCGCGATGCTGTTCATCCTCTTCGACATCGAGGTCGTCTTCCTCTATCCGATCGGGGTCGTCTTCAAGGCGGACGACAGCCTCTTCGCCCTCGGCGAGCTGGTCACCTTCGTCGTCCTCCTGCTCGTCGCCTTCATCTACGTCTGGCGAAAGGGGGCGCTGAATTGGAGGTAGAGCGGCGCACAATGCGCGGCCGCCAGCTCGCGGCCCGCGACCTGCTTCGCGGCAACCTCGAGGGCGAGGAGCTCGAGCGCTACGTCGAGGAACGGGTCGTGATGACGAACTTCGAGAAGATGCTCGGCTGGGCGCGGGCGAATTCGGCGTTCCCGCTCACATTCGGGCTCGCCTGCTGCGCGATCGAAGCCCCGATCTCGCTCGTCACCGCCCGCTACGACCTCGCCCGGTTCGGCGCCGAGGCGCTGCGGGCCTCGCCGCGACAGGCGGACATGATCATCCTCTCGGGCCGGGTCTCGATCAAGATGGCGCCAGTCGTCCGCCGCCTCTACGACCAGATGCTGGAGCCGAAATGGGCGATCTCGATGGGCGCCTGCTCCTCGAGCGGGGGGATGTTCGCCAATTACGCGGTCATCCAGGGTGCCGACAAGTTCATGCCGATCGACCTCCACATCCCGGGCTGCCCGCCGCGCGGGGAGGCGGTCCTCTACGGGTTCACGAAGCTGCAGCGAAAGATCAAAGGCAACCCCGACCAGGGCTGGCGCGCGCGCTACGGTGCCAACGGCACCGAGGAGTGGGCGCAGGGCGAGCCGAGCCCGGACTCGGTCGATGCCTACGGCGAGGCGAGGCGGCTCGTCCATGCCTGACGCTCCCGGCCTCGAGCTGATCCGGGGGGAGCTCGAGCAGAGCCATCCCGGTGCGGTTCTCGACACCGGATACGACCACGGGCAGGCGACCCTGGTCGTCGACCCGGCGAAGATCCTCGCCGTGCTCGACTGGCTGCGCCAGGCGCCGGGCCAGGAATACGACTTCCTCTCCAGCCTCCACGTCGCCGACTATCTGCCGGCCGAGCCGCGGTTCGGCGTTCATTACGAGCTCCTGAACAGGGATCGTCGCGAGCGGCTGCGGGTGAAGGCGATGCTCCGGGAGCCCTCCTCGCTGTCTCTTCCGGCGGGGGCGGGAGCAGAGCAGCTGCCGGAAATCGACTCCTGCGTCGAGCTCTTCCCGACCGCCAACTTCCAGGAGCGCGAGGCTTACGACTTCTTCGGCATCGTCTTCCGCGGCCATCCCGACCTGACGCGGATCCTCCTCCCCGAGGACTACGTCGGCTGGCCGCAGCGGCGCGACTTCCCGATCGGCGGCGAGCCCGTGACCTTCACCTACAACGAGCGCGCGTATGGCTGAGACAGCTCCCACCCACCCGCATATGGCCGAAGGCCATGGGCGGAACAGTGATTCAACTCCGAACTCGTCGGCGTCCATGTCTGATTCTCCGCAGACGAGTTCGGAGTTGATGACGATAAATATCGGGCCCCATCATCCGGCCACGCATGGGGTCTTGAGGCTCGTAGTAGACCTCGACGGCGAGGTGGTCCGCGAGTTGAAGCCGGTGATCGGGTACGTCCACACCGGAATCGAAAAGTCCTGCGAGGACAAGAGCTACTGGAAGGTGATCCCGTTCGTCGAGCGGATGGACTATGTCTCCTACTTCTTCCAGATGGAGGCGTTCTGCGGGGCCGTGGAGCGGCTGGTCGGGCTCGAGATCCCGCCGCGGGCCAGCTATCTGCGGACCATGTTCCTCGAGCTCAACCGGATCCACTCGCACCTCGTCTGGCTGGGGACGACGGCACTCGACCTCGGCGCGATCTCGATGCTCTGGTACTGCTTCCGCGACCGCGACCGGATCCTCGACCTGTTCGAGATGGCCACCGGCCAGCGGATGCACACCCGCTACTTCCAGGTCGGCGGGGTGATCGAGGACATCCCGCTCGGCTTCGAGGCGAAGCTGCGGGAGTTCATCGCCGACATGCCGGTCCGGGTCGGCCAGTACGAGGCGCTGCTCGATCGCAACGAGGTCTTCCTCTCGCGGACGAAAGGGGTCGGGATCGTTTCCCGCGAGCGGCTGCTCGAGCTCGGTGTCACCGGGCCGCTGCTTCGCGCCTCGGGCGAGCCCTGGGACCTGCGTAAGGCCTTCGACTACCTCGCCTACCCCGACCTCGAGTTCAGGGTCCCGGTCGGAACCGTCGGCGACAACTACGACCGCTACCGGGTGCGGCTGGCGGAGATGGTCGAGTCGGTGAGGATCATCGAGCAGGCGCTCGACGGGCTGCCGACGGGACCGTTCATCGCCGACGACCGCAAGTACGTGCTGCCGCCGCGGTCAGAGCTCTCGACCTCGATGGAGTCGCTGATCCACCACTTCAAGCTCGTCACCGAGGGCTATCGTGTCGACCCCGGCGAGATCTATTACGCGATCGAGTCGCCACGCGGCGAGCTCGGCTGCTACGTCCTCGCCGACGGATCGTCGAAGCCCGCCCGGGTCCACATCCGCGATCCGAGCTTCGTCAACCTGCAGGCGTTCAGGGACATGTCCGTCGACGGCTACATCGCCGACATGATCTGCAGCCTCGGGATGCTCGACCCGATCCTCGGCGGGGTGGACAGGTGAACCGGGCGGGATGCCTCACGCCCGGACAAGCGCCTCGCCAGTTGGCTCGGCGCTTTGAGTATCCGCCCGTTCGAGAGGCATCCCGCCCGGTTCTCGCGACGCGCTCCAAGGGATCGGGTCCGAGCGAGGAGGAAGCTCGTGGCTGAGGTTCCGCTCGACCCGGCGCTGACCGAGGGGCGGGTCCCCGACCGCTCGCCGGAGGAGATCCCGGAGCTGCACGAGGTCGACTGCCCGCCGGAGATGCGGAAGCGGCTCGAGGAGCTGATGGGCCGCTACCCGGACCGCAGGTCGGCGTCGATCCCGGCGCTATGGGAGGTCCAGCGACGCTACGGCTGGTGCACCCCGGAGGGGATCCGCGAGGCGGCCGCGGTGATGCGGGTGACACCCGCCTACCTGGAGTCTGTTGCGAGCTTCTACGACCTCCTCCACACCGAGCCGGTCGAGACCCACAAGGTCGCCGTCTGCACCAACATCAGCTGCTGGATGCGCGGCGGCGACGAGCTGCTCGACGCGTTCCGGGCCGCTGCCGAGGGCGAGGACGTGTTCGTCACCGGGTTCGAGTGCCTCGGCGCCTGCGACATCGCGCCGATGGCCTCGATCGACGAGCGCTACTTCGGCCCGCTCGGAACGGGCGACGCGGGGACCGCGATCGAGCAGCTCCTGGCCGGCAGCGAGGTCCTGCCCGAGAAGGCACTCGAGAGGCGGCCGCTGGCTGGTGATCGCCCGCCCGCCCCGGACGCGGCTGCGAGCGGGGAGTGAGCGAGCGAGGCTTCCGGTGACGATGAACGCGAGCGAACGAAGCGCGAACAACTGCGTAGGCGAGCGACGGCGGGCGGGATATGCCTGAGACGCGCGTCCTGTTCGAGCACGCCGAGGACCCGAACCTGCCGACCCTCGACGGGTACAGGAGCTACGGGGGCTACGAGACGCTGACGCGGGCCTACCGCGAGCTCGAGGCCGACGAAGTGCTGAAAGAGCTCGAAGACTCGGGGCTGCGGGGCCGTGGCGGAGCCGGCTTCTCGATGGGCAAAAAGGCCTCGTTCCTGCCGCGAGGCGACATGACGAAGTACCTCTGCTGCAACGCCGACGAGTCCGAGCCCGGCGCCTTCAAGGACCGCGAGCTGATGCAGCGCAACCCGCACCAGCTGATCGAGGGAATCGCGATCGCCGCGATCGCCGCCGGCGCCTCCCACGCATTCATCTTCATCCGCGGCGAGTACGACCTCCAGGGCGACATCCTCGAGCGGGCAGTCGCGGAAGCGTACGAGGGCGGCTACCTCGGCGAGAACATCCTCGGCAGCCACCGCGACCTCGAGCTGGTTGTCCACCGCGGCGCCGGCGCCTACATCTGCGGCGAGGAGACGGCGCTGCTCGACGCGCTCGAAGGCAAGCGCGGCAACCCGCGGCTGAAGCCGCCGTTCCCGGCGGTCCAGGGCCTCTACGGCGGGCCGACGCTGATCAACAACGTCGAGACCCTCTCCAACGTGCCGAGGGTCGTCGCCCACGGCGCCGAGTGGTTCAGGGGGTTCGGGACCGAGCAGTCGCCGGGGACCAAGGTGGTCTCGGTCTCCGGCTGCGTCCGGCGGCCCGGCAACTACGAGGTCGAGCTCGGGATCCCGACCCGCGAGCTGATCTGCGACCTCGCCGGCGGCCCGCTCGAGGGGCGCGAGATCAAGGCCTTCTACCCGGGCGGCTCCTCCTCCCCGGTCCTCACCGCCGAGGAGGGCCTCGACCTCCCCTACTCGTTCGAGGCGATGGCCGACATCGGATCGATGCTCGGTTCGGGCTCGATCATCGTCGCCGACGACACCGTTTCGATTCCCCACATGGCGCTGCGCACCGCGCGCTTCTACCACCACGAGTCGTGCGGCAAGTGCACTCCCTGCCGCGAGGGGACCAACTGGACGGTGAAGATGCTGGAACGGGTGGTGCGCGGCGAGGCGACGCCGATGGACCTCGACATCGTCGCCTCGGTCCAGGAGAACATCATCGGTCACTGCCTCTGCGTCCTCGGCGACTCGATGGCGATGCCGGTGGGGGCGATGGTGCACAAGTTCCGGAGTGAGTTTGAGCAGGTGATGGCTGAGCAGGGTGAGCCCAGCCCCGGCGTGCCCGGACGCGAAGCGGAGGAGATGCCGGGAATCAACCTCGGGGCGGCCGCATGACCCGCCAAAGAGTCACCGGCCGCCCCCGGAGGCGGGAGCGAGCGCGCGGGATCGCCGGTTGCGATGAGCGCGCGCGAGCGGGAGCAGAGGAGGCGGCGGTTGTCTGAGATCACGCTCATCATCGACGGCCGCGAGGTGACCGCGAACGAGGGCGAAATGCTCTATGACGCGGCGAAGCAGGGCGACGTCGAGATCCCGGTCTTCTGCTACGAGCCGAAGCTCGGCGATCCGGTCGGCGCCTGCCGGATGTGCCTGGTCGAGATCGAGGGGATCCCGAAACTCCAGACTTCGTGCTCGACGCCGGTCCGCGACGGGATGGTCGTCCACACCCGCACCAACCAGGTCAAGCACGCCCAGAACGCCGTCGTCGAGTTCCTGCTCGTCAATCACCCGCTCGACTGCCCGGTCTGCGACAAAGGCGGCGAATGCCCCCTGCAGGACATCACGATGGGCTGGGGGCCCGGCAACACCCGCTTCACCGACGACAAGCGCCACTTCCAGAAGCCGGTCGAGCTCTCGCCGCTGGTCGCGATCGACCGCGAGCGCTGCATCCTCTGCTACCGCTGCGTCCGCTTCAGCCAGGAGGTCGCCGAGGACGAGCAGCTGCAG
>DATBHH010000098.1:0-35215 GCA_036557525.1 Solirubrobacterales bacterium
CGGCGGCATAGCATTCTCACCGCTCCCGCAAATGCTCACGAAAGGGTTACTCGAATGAATGACGACAGTGGACTGATCAGCGGCTGGTGGGTCTTCGCCGGCGTCCTGTTGCTGGTCGCCGGCGTGCTGAACATCATCTACGGAATCGCCGCGATCGGTGACTCGAAGTTTTTCACCGAAAACGCCACCTACATCCTCAGCGGCCTTCACACCTGGGGCTGGATCCTCCTGATCGTCGGCGTGCTCGAGCTGGTGGCCGCCTTCTCGCTCTTCTCGGGCGGGGAATTCGGCCGCTGGTTCGGGATCTTCATCGCCTCGCTGAATGCGATCGGGTCGCTCCTCGCGATTTCGTCCTACCCCTTCTGGTCGCTGGCGATCTTCGCGCTCTCGATCATCATCATCTACAAGCTCGCCGAGGGCCCCGAAGGCGCCGCCGGCGCCTGACGTCAGGGACCCGCGACCTGCTGTGGGCGAAGGCCCCGGGCATCCGGGGCCTTCGCCGCGTCTGAGTCCGCGAGCGCATCCGGGTCGGCGAGATCCAGGCGCGACCAGGGCGCCTGATCGCGCGGCTCGTAGAGGACGTCGACGCCGGCCATCCGGTCCTGCCAGCCGCGCCTGCGTTCGTCGAAGAGGATGCCGAGGAACCCGATCCCGAGCGTGAGGAAGCCGAGGCCGAGGCCGATCAGGCGGCGGATCGATCTGCGCCCCGCCAATCCCTGTCCCTCCACCCCGAGCCTGATCCCGAGGAAGCGCATGCCGAGGGTCTGGCCGGCGAGCGACCAGAACCCGACCAGGTAGAGGCCGGCGAGCACGAGCCAGGCGCTGGTGCCGAAAACCAGAGCGATGTCCGACACTCCGCTGCGCCCGGTGAAGGCCGAGGCGATCAGCGCCGCGATCGCCGCCAGCCCCGAAAAGGCCAGGTTGACGATCAGGGCATCGATGCCGAGCGCAAGCGCCCTCGTCACCGCCCCGGCGCGTTCGGTGGGCGCGGCGCGCTGCGGCCGGCGCAGGATCCGTCGCACGAAGCGCTCGAGGCCGTCGTCGAAGCGGTGGGTCGCGTCGCCGACCGTGTGGCCGATGTCTTCGACGAAGCCGACGCTCTGAGCGCTGATCGCGGCCCGGATCTCCGGCGCCTCGGCGATCCTCTCGACCAGTCGCTGCGCCTCGTCGCTGGCGAGCAGGCGCAGCCAGACCTCGTCGACGAGTTCGCTGTCGAGCGCCTCGATCAACGCCCGCCTGACCGTGTCGCTCTCGAGCGCGCCGTGGACCGCCTCCTCGACGACGGGCCCCTTCAGGACCCTGGCGATCGCGCGTTCGACCGCCTCGCTCTCGACCGCGGCCACCATCGCCTCCTCGGCCGCGGCCTGGACCGCCTGATCGACCCCGGTCGCTTTGCCGACGCTGCGGGCGCCGCGCACCCCGGCCCCCAGCAGCCGCACCGAGAGAGGCAGCGGCTTGCCGGCCGGGCCCTCGTCGGGGGAGCCGTTTTCGCTGCTCATGACGATGCTTCGTGCTTCGCTCGCGACGCGAAGTGACAGATATGGACGCTTGCTCGCTCCGCGCTCATCGACGCGAGTATCTCAGGTGCTCGAGGAGGCGGTCGACGAAGGGGGCCTGGGCGTCGAGCAGCTTCTCCCTGGCGCCGCCCGGGTCGAACCACTCGGCGCGATCGATCTCGGGGAACTCGCGCTCATTGCCCGAGCGCGGCGGCCATTCCATCTGGAAGGTGTTGCTGTCGAGGTCGCCGGGGTCGAAGTCGCCCTCGACGGCCCAGGCGTGGACGATCTTGCCGCCCCTCTGGCGGACCGAGCCGAGCTCCACCATCTCTTCGAGCCCGATCTCGGGCGCCCGCCCCAGCTCCTCCCCCAGCTCGCGCAGCGCGCAGAGCCGCAGGTTCTCACCGTCCTCCGAGCCGCCCTTCGGGATCGACCAGGCGCCGTGGTCGCGCTGGGCCCAGAATGGGCCGCCGGGGTGCACCAGCAGCATTTCGGGCTCCTCCCCGCCCACCCGGTAGAGGAGGACTCCGGCGCTGACCTTTTGCTTGCGGGCGATCTCCCCAAGATAGGCGACCGGCGTTCAGATCCGGCCCGATTCGAGCAGCCGGGCGAGGAAACGCCTGGTCTCGTCCCGCTCCGGTTCGGTCAGGACCCGGTCCGGGGCCCCGGCCTCGACGATCCTGCCGTCGTGGAGGAAGGCGACTTCGTCGGCGACCTCGCGGGCGAAGCCCATCTCGTGGGTCGCGATCAGCATCGTCATCCCGGCCACCTTGAGATCGCGAATCGCGTGCAGGACCTCGCCGACGAGTTCAGGGTCGAGCGCGCTGGTCACCTCGTCGAGGAGAAGCGCGCGCGGGCGCCCGGCGAAGGCGCGCGCGATCGCCACCCGTTGTTGCTGGCCGCCGGAGAGCTCGTCGGGCCGGTCGTCCTCGCGGCCCTCGAGGCCGAAGCGCCGCAGCAGCGCCCGGCCCTGCTCCTCCGCCTCGGCGCGCGAGGCGCCCTGAGCCCGCATCTGACCGAGGACGACGTTCTCGAGCACGGTCATGTGTGGGAAGAGGTTGAAGGCCTGGAAGACGAGGCCGAGGCGGCGGCGAACGGGGACCGCCTCGACCGAGGGGTCGGTGATCACCTCGCCGTCGAGGAATACGTCGCCGTCGTCGATCTCCTCGAGCAGGTCGATGCACCGCAGCAGAGTCGACTTGCCGGAGCCGGAGGCGCCGATCAGGGCGATCGCCTCGTGCTCGCTGACCGTCATGTCGACTCCGCGCAGAACCTCGCGCTCGCCGAACGCCTTCGTCACTCCGCGGATCTCGAGGACCGGCGCCCCCGCCGCGCTCATCGCAAGACCTCGCGCTTCGCTCGCTGCGCACGGCACCAGATATGGATGCTTGCTCGCTCCGCGCTCATCGCACACCCCCGGTCTGAACGCCGAGGCGGTCGACGACGCGGGCCAGCGGCACCGTGATCACCAGGTACAGCAGCGCGGCGGCGATCAGGGGCGTGTAGTTGAAGTTCTCGCCCTGGATGATCTGGGCGTTCCTGAACGCCTCCGCCGGTCCGAGGATCGAGATCAGGACGGCGTCCTTCTGGAGAGCGAGGAAATCGTTCAGGAGCGGCGGCGCCACTCGGCGCACCGCCTGCGGCAGGATCACGTGGCGGAGAGCCTGCGCCTCGGTCAGGCCGACGGCGAGCGCGGCGTCGCGCTGGCCGCGGTGCACCGAGGCGATTCCGGCCCGGTAGACCTCGGCGACATAGGCGCTGTAGGAGAGGCCGAGGGCGATCCCGCCGAGGACGACCGGTTCGGTCGGCAGGCCGGTCAGCTGAAGCGCCGGGATCCCGAACCCGATCAGGTAGACGAGGAGCAGGGTCGGGACGCCCCGGAAGAGGTCGGTGTAGACGGTCGCGAGCAGCCGGATCGGGAACAGCGCCGGGCCGGCGCTGGTCCGCAGGAGGGCGACGAGAAGGCCGAAGATCAGGACCGCGATCTCGACCAGGACGAACACCTTGACGTCGAGCCAGAACCCTTCCAGCACTTCGGGGAACGCATTCTTGAATTCCGACCAGGAGAAGAAGGTTTCGCGCACCGACGGCCATCCGGGGCTGGTCAGGATCCAGACCGCGAGCCCGCCGATGACGATCACGCTGGAGACGGCGGCGATCGCCTGGCCACGTCTCTGCCTGCGGCGTTTGGCAGCCAGCCTCGCGAGGCGGCGGTCGCTGATGACGACGGTCTCGGTCAACCGCCGTCATTCTGACCCCGGCCGGGGACGGCGAACTCAGCTCAGTTCGGGGGCTCCGGCGGCCTTGCTCATCCAGCGCTGGGTGATTTCTTCGAGTTCACCCGATTCTTCGAGTTCTTCGATCGCCTGCGACACGCAGGGCGTGAGCTGCGATTCCTTTTCGAGCAGGGCGCCCCATTCGTCGCCGCCCGGGACGCTGAACTGGCCGACGACCGTCGCGTTCGGGACCTGGACCGCGGTCAGGTAGAGGGCGGTCGGGAGATCGACGACGACCGCGTCGATCTGTTCGTTCTTCAGCGCGGTGACGACATCGTTGGAGCTGTTGAACACCTGCGGCTTTTCGTCCGGTTCGATCTTTTCCTCGACGCCGTCGAGGCTCGTGGTTCCGATCTGGACTCCGATCTTGGCCGACTTCAGGTCTTCGAGCGAGGTCGCGTTCGCGGCTTCGGAGCTCTTCAGCGCGACGACCGCCTGGTTCGCGGTGTAGTAGGGGGCCGAGAAGTCGACGGCCTTTTCGCGCGTCGAGGTGATCGAGATCTCGTTGACGTCGAAGTCGAAGTCCTTCGGGCCCGGGGCGTAGGAGGAATTGAAGGGGACCACCGTCCAGTCGACGTCTCCCTTCGAGAAGCCGAGGTTCTTGGCGATCGCGTAAGCGACCGCGCTCTCGAAGCCTTCGCCGTTTTCCGGTTCGTCATTTTCGAAATAGGGCGGGTAGGCGGGCTTGTCCGTCCCGACGGTGAGCCTGCCCTGCTTCTTGGTCGGGAGCTCGCCCTTGCAATCGGACGCGGTCGCGCCCGTCGTCCCGCTTTTCGAGCTGCCGCAGCCGGCGACCAGGGCCAGCAGCGCGAGGACGAGGATCGAAACCGAGAGTTTCTTCATCGGACCACCGCGGTCGAAGATCCTATGCCAAAGACTTGTCCGTTTGGTGGACGATGACTACCCTTTCGCACCGGGAGGCCGAAAGGATGGTCCCGTGGACCCAACCACTCCGCTCGCCAGCCGCGGCGCCCGCAGGCGCGCCCGCGGCTTCGGCATCTCACTCGCGATCGCACTGGTGGCGACGCTCTGGACGGCCACCCCGGTCCGCGCGATCGGAATCCCCAACTCGAAATGCGAACCCGGCGCCGACGGGTTCGCGATCATCAGCTCCCCCGGAGAGTGGGCACAGTCCTTTCCGGCCACTCGCAGCGGCAAGCTGCTGACGGTCGAACTCAAGGGCATCTCCCGCCAGCCCGGGAGCGGCGGCGCGGATATCGAAGTGCGCCTCTACGGCGCCGATGAATCGGGGACGCCGGTCGATCCGGTGCTCGACACCACCACGATCCCCGGCGCAACCATCACCGACGACGCCCACGCCTACGACTACAGCGCGAACTTCGCAACTGCGACAGCGACCTATCTCAGCGCCGGCCGGACCTACGCGATCGCGGCCGTCACCGCCGACGACGTGCAGAACGCATGGGATTTCCACGACGGCGACCCGTGCGCGAACGTCGAACTGTTCTCGCGCTACCTCAGCCCGTTCGAAGACAACGCGGGCGACGACGCCGGCCTCGTCACCTACGTCGGGCCCGCAAACGACGACTTCGAACACGCCCAGGAACTGGTCGGCCGCGAAGTCGCCGAAGAAGGCACCACCGCCGGGGCGACGCGGCAGGAACCCGAGGAGCCCGATCACTACGAAACCAATCCGCCTGACTCAGAACTCTGGAAAGGGGATCACTCCGTCTGGTACCGCTGGAAGGCCCCCAACACCGGGCCGACGACGATCGACACCTGCATCGGCGAAATCGACAGCATCCTCGCCGTCTACACCGGCCACGAACTCGGATCGCTGACCAGGGTCGCCGACAACAACAACGACCTGGCCTGCGCCGGCGACGACGTCTACGGCAGCAAGGTCAGCTTCGAAGCGGTCGGCGGCACGACCTACGACATCGCCGTCGGCGACGCCGGCGGCGCCCGTGAAAAGCCGTTCGCGATCCGGATCGTCGGGTCGCCGGACATCACCCCGCCCGAGACCCAGATCGACTCCGGGCCATCGGGGCCGACGACCGACGCCTCGCCTTCCTTCGCCTTCTCCTCCTCGGAGCCCGGCTCGAGCTTCGAATGCCGGCTCGACTCGAATCAGGATTCGGCATTCGCCCCCTGCACCTCGCCGCAGGGATACGCGTCGCTCGCGTTCGGCGCCCACACCTTCGAGGTCCGGGCCATCGACGAAGCCGAAAACGTCGACCCGACGCCCGCGAGCCGCTCGTTCACGATCGAGCCGCCGCCTCCCGGCCAAGCCGGAAGCAGCGCCGCCCCACCTGACACCAGGATCCGCAAGGCGAGGATCAGCCAGGCCAAGAATCGGGCGACATTCCGGTTCTCCTCCACCGAGCCCGGTTCGACCTTCTTCTGCCGGATCGACCGCAGGCCTGCCAAACCGTGCCGCTCGCCTAAGAGCTACGGCCACCTCAAGCCCGGCAGGCACACCTTCAGCGTCGTCGCTGTCGACGCCGGCGGCAGCACCGACCCGACGCCGGCGGTGAGGAAGTTCAAGATCGCACCCTGATCGGGGTCATCGCTGTCGTCGCAGCAGCGCCGCCGCGCGCCGGAGGGGGGCGGCCAGCCTCCAGGACCGGGAGTTCATGATCTGGCCGAGTAGAGCGCGGGCTTCGTCCCGGTCCGCGACCATGGTCGCCAGGTCCTCGCCCATCCGCCTGTTCTCGGCTTCCATGCCGTCGACGCGAATCGCCGCCCGGGCCTCGAGCCGGACCAGGCGGGCCCGCTCCTCGAACGCGTCCTCGGCCGCGGGCGGGTCGGCCTCGCCGAGCAGGCCGACCAGTTCCTCGGAGTGGGTGGCGGCTGAGTGATTGAAGCGAACCAGGTCGTAGCCGAGGGTTCCCAATTCAGGCCGGTACCCGGCGAGATCGGCGCGTAGGCGGTCGGCGTCGATCACCGTCTCCGTCGCGGAGCCGGCGAAGCCGTCGCCCTCGAACAGCGGATAGCTCTCGGCCGTCACCCAACCGTCGCCGCCCCCGTAGTCCCAGACGTAGCCCGCGCAGCCCATCGCCATCCCCTCGAGCACGGATCTCCCGTAGCCGATCACGATGTCGGCCCTGGCCATCGCCTCTCTCGGATCGATCGTCGGCGACCCGGAGGCTCCGAGCCGAACCAGCTCCAGCCCCAGGTCCCGGCATGCGTCTTCGAGGACCGCGAGCTGCTCGCCGCCGAGGTAGTTGCTGAGGGTCAGGACGGTCCGGGCCCGGCCGGTCCTGGCGCCACGGGGCCGGAAGCGTTCGAGATCGATCGGCTGGTGCATCCGGACCACCCTCGGTTGCGAGGCGAGGGCGGCGGCATGGCCGGCTATGCGATCGTTGAAGACGACGACCGGGGGTGCGGGGTCGAGCCCGCTCGGCGGATGCTCGTAGCCCGAGAGCCCGTGGATCGCGAACACCTGGCGCAATCCCGGCCGCAGGGCGGCCAGCATGTAGGCGTTGGCCGCGTCCTGGACCAGGGTCGCATCGAGGTCATCGGGCAAGTCGGAATCGCCGATGATCAACGGCAGCTGCCTCGAGGCCGCGAGCTCGGTTCCGACGGCGCTCGCCTCGGACGCCTGCAGCGTCACCGTGTGACCGAGACGCTCCAGCTGCTCACCGACGGTCACCGAGTAGGTCTCGGTTCCACCGAGCATGAAGCGGGCGAGGGAAATCAGGATCTTCATCGGCCGTCAGTATCTTCATGCCTACCGACCCGCCGGAGCCGAAATGAGACCGGAGAATCGCGATCGATTGCTGCGGAATGCGTGGGATCTTCCTCCGTTCGGGGACAGGGTCGGCGCGATTTCGGAGATCGCCCAGACGATCGGGCCCGCCTCTCGCGGCCGATCGACGACTGCCGGCAGCCTTCCGTACACGCTGAGGACGCTCGCAGGGGCGGCTCATCACGTCTCCCGGGCGCGCGGAGGGGGCGCCACGACCCTGCCGGGACTGGTGGTCCTGCAGCGGGCGCCGCAGGCCCTCCGCGTCCTCTCGCAGTACGGACTCGAGCGCTGCGTCCTTGTCTCCGGCACCAACGGCAAGACGACGACGGCCTCGATGATCGCCGCGATCCTTCGCGAGGCGGGCTACACCGTCGTCCACAACCGGGCCGGCGCAAACACGCCCTTCGGCGTCGCGACGGCGCTGCTCGAGGCGGACGGCGGCGTCGGGGTCCTCGAGGTCGACGAGGCGTGGCTGCCGATCGTCACCGCCGAGGTCTGTCCCGACATCATCGTCCTCAGCAACCTCTTCCGCGACCGACTCGACGGCTACGGAGAGCTCGACGCGCTCGCGGTGGCCTGGGAGGCGATGATCTCCGGTGACCTCGAGGGGACCTTGGTGCTCAACGCCGACGACCCGACGATCGCCGGTCTAGGCGCGATGGGCGCTGGGCCCGCGGCCTCGTTCTTCGGCATCGAGGATCGCGGCCTGGGCCTGCCGGGGACCGAGCACGCGGCCGACTCGATGCGCTGTCGCTCCTGCGACGGCGTGCTCCGGTTCGACGCCCGGATGCTGAGCCACATGGGTCACCACCGCTGCGATTCGTGCGGAGCAGAGCGGCCGCGACCGGGGGTGACGGCGGACGATGTCCTGATCGACGGCATCTCCGGGTCCCGATTCGCGGTCGGGCTGGGCGCGGACCGCCTCGAGGCGCGGCTGCGCCTGCCCGGCCTCTACAACGTCTACAACGCGCTGGCGGCCGCGGCGGCGGCTCACGCCCTCGGCATCGGGCCATTGCCGATCGGCCGCGCGCTCGCCGCCTTCGCGCCGGTCTTCGGCCGCGGCGAGCGAATCCGCGCCGGCTCGACCGATGTGGTCGTGCTGCTGATGAAGAACCCAGCCGGCGCGAACGAGCTGGTCCGGACCCTGGGCAGAGACGACGCCCCGAGCCTCGACCTCCTGATGTTGCTGAATGACGGCCAGCCCGACGGCCGCGACGTCTCCTGGATCTGGGATGCCGACTTCGAGGCGCTCGGCCCCCGAATCGGCAGCGTCGTCTGCGGCGGGAGACGGGCCGCCGAGCTGGCGCTGCGGCTGAAATACGCGGGTTGGCCGACCTCACGGATGCTCGTCGAGCCCGAGATCCGCGGCGCCCTCGATCGCGCGATCGAGGCGGCGGGCGACCGCCTGATCGCCCTACCGACCTACACCGCCCTGCTCGAGCTTCACACCGAGCTCTCGGGCCGCGGTCTCGTCAGCCCCTTCTGGGCCGGATCCTCCAGCCCGGTGCGCCCCGGCCAGCCGGTATAGGACTCCCCGGTCGTCGACCTTGACCCCGTGGATCGTCTCGACCACGTTGCCGCGGCCGAGGAGGGCGATGACGTCGCCCTCGGCGCTCCCCCGGAAAGCCGCCGCGATCGCCCCCGCCCGTTCGGGGATGATCGTCATCTCGGCGCCGGGGGCAGCCATCGCGCCGGCCACCAGGCCCTCCAACGCCTGCAACGAGGGATTGCGACGAAAGCTGCCCGCGGTGAGCAGCAGCTCGTCGCAGTTTCGACGGGCGATGCTGCCCATTTCCCGGCGTTGATCGGGATCGGCCCCTCCCAGCACCCCGAGCACGGCCCTGAGCCGGCCGCCGGCGTCCATCCCCGCCTGCACCGCAGTCAGGAAATGCTCAACCGCGGCAGGGGACGACCCGGTATCGAGGATCACGTCGGCTGCCTGACCGCAATCGACGTGTTCGAATCGGGCCTCCGGCCCCGGATGAGTAGTCAGAACATCGGTCACCTCCCTTCGCCCGACCCCGAGCGAGTCGGCGAGGGCGAGCACGGCAGCGACGTTGCGGGCGTTGAAATGGCCGGGGAGCCTGGTCTCGAGCTCGAGGATCCCGTCGGGGGTGTCCAGTACGAGCTCGGCGCTCCGGAGGTCCCAGCGCGCCTCCCGGATGCGGTAGGCGGAGCCGGGACCACCCACCCGCACGGCTCGACCCCCGCCCCGCTCGACCGCACGGGCCAGTCCCTGTCCGAACTCCTCGGTCGTGTCGACCACCGCGAGCGGAACCGCCTCGCCGTCCTTGAGGAACAGGCTCTGCTTGACCTCGCCGTAGCGACGCATCGTCCCGTGTCGCGGGAGATGGTCGTGGCTCAGGTTGGTGAAGATCGCCGCCTCCGGCAGGAGCGCGGGACACGCTTCGAGCTGAAAGCTGGAGAGCTCGCAGACGATCAGCTCGGGGTCGCCCGGGACCGCCGAGAGGGCAGGCGCGGTGTCGGCGTTGCCGGCGAGCCGGGCATCGAGCCCCGACCTCGAGAGCACCGCGGCCGCGAGGGTCGCGGTGGTCGTCTTGCCGTTGGTCCCGGTGACGGCGACCATCGGCGCGCTGACCAGGCGCCAGCCGAGCTCCACCTCGTCGATGACCTCGATCCCGCGCCCGATCGCCTCCTGAACGTGCCGGGCCTCCAGCGGCACGCCCGGGCTCCTGACCATGGTCCGTGGGACAGGAGAGAGGTCGAGCAGCCCCTCCGGCGATCCGAGACGGGTGCGCACCCCCAGCTCCCGGAGCGCCCGGCGAACCCGCTTCGGCACCGCGTCGGGCTTGTGATCGGACGCCAGCACCTGCCCTGCGCCAGAGGCGCCCGCGAGCGCCCTGGCTGCGGATTGGCCCGCCTGCCCGAGGCCGACGACGAGGTAGGGGCCGTCGGGGACCCGCGGACGCTCGCGGCGCCGCAACGCCAGCAGCCTCTGATCGGCGGCCATCGGCTTCCGTCAACTCGCCATCGGCGGCCCGCTGCCGACCGGCTTCGACGCCTTCGTAACCTCCCCGAGGAGAGCCTTCAGCGCCGCGACGTAGATCTCCGAGAAGGTCGGGAACGGCTGGATGGTGTCCCTGAGCACATCGAGCGGGACATGGGCCCGGATCGCCAGCGTCGCCTGCTGCAGCCACTCGCCGGCCTCCGGCCCGAGCGCGTAGGCCCCGGTCAGCCGGTCGCCGTCGCTGAGGAGGGTCAGGAACCCGTTTTCCTCGGCGTAGGCATGGGTGTAGGTCGCGGTCTTCGGCACTTCGGACAGCGGGACCATGGCGCTGAACCGACCGGCCGCGGCTCCCACCGCCGCCGCCTGCGGGTCGGTGTAGACGACGCGCGGGACGGCCTCGTAGTCGGCCTTGCGGGACTCGCCGAGGATGTTCGCGGCGACCACCTCGCCCTGGTACTTGCCGACGTGCGTCAGCGGCCAGAGCCCGGTCACGTCGCCGATCGCCCAGAGGTTCTCCGCCGCCCGCAGGTGGGCGTCGACCGGCACGCCGTGGGCGTCGGGCTCGACGCCCACCGTCTCGAGGCCGATCCCCTGCACGCGAGGACGGCGACCGGTCGCGACGAGGATCCGGTCCCCGCGCAGCTCGCGCCCGTCGTCGAGCTCGAGCACGAAGTCATCACCCTCGCGGCGCGCCGCCGCCGCGTTCGCCGACAGTACGAGCTCGATTCCCTCCCTGCGCAGGGCCTCGCCGAGACCCTCGCCCAGCGGCGCCGGCTCCCGCCCGAGCACGTGCTCGGCCATGTCAATGATCACCGCCTCGCCGCCGAGGCGGCGGACGACCTGGGCCATCTCGACCCCGATCGGCCCGCCGCCGAGGATCAGCAGGTGGCGGGGAACCGATTTCATCCCCGTCGCCTCGCGACTCCCCCAGACGCCTTCGAGGTCGCGGAGGCCGGGCACGGGGGGCCTGATCGGATCGGCTCCGTTGGCGAGGACGACGTGGTCGGCGGTGTGCCGGACCCCGTCGACCTCGACCACCCCCGGGCCGGCCATCCGCCCGCTGCCGCGCAGGAGGTCGATGTTCTGGGAGTCGAGCCATTTCACCTGACCGGCGTCGGAGTAGTCGGAGACCATGAAGTCGCGCCAGGCAAGCACCGATTCGACGTCGACCTCGGCGCTGGCGGCCGCCTCGCGCGCGCCGTGGACCGCCTCGCCCGGGCGCAGAAGCGACTTCGAAGGGATGCAGGCGTAGTAGGAGCACTCCCCTCCGACCAGCTCCCGCTCGACCACTGCCACCCGCAGGCCGCCCTCCGCCAGGGCGCCCGCGCAGTGCTCGCCGGGCGAGCCGCCACCGAGGACGATCACGTCGTATTCGCCGCTCACCGCAGCCTCGACTCTCTCTCCGCCCCCGGCGTAAGTCAAGCCACGGTCCGTGCCAGGATCCGGGAATGCGATTGATCGAGGATGCGATCGTCGGCTGCTGGATCGTCTTCGTCGCCTTCTGGGCGGTGACCGCGCTGCGGACGAAGCGGACCGTCGAGCGGCAGGACATGTCCGCCCGGCTCGCCCACTCGATCCCGATATTCGCCGGCGCCTGGCTCCTGCTGAAGGGGACGTCCGACCCGGGGGCCCTCGGCGATCGGGTCATCCCCCACAACACGCCGTTCCTGATCGCCGGGCTGGCGATCACGCTCGCGGGCCTGGCGCTGGCCCTCTGGGCGCGGGTCACGCTGGGAACGAATTGGAGCGGGATCGTGACCCTCAAGGAGGACCACGAGCTGATCCGCCACGGCCCCTACCGCCACGTCAGGCACCCGATATACAGCGCGATCCTGCTGATGGTCCTGGGCTCGGTGCTGGCGACCGGGACCCTCGGCGCCCTCCTCGGCCTGCCGCTGATCGGCCTCGGCATCTGGCTGAAGCTGCGCCAGGAGGAGGAACTGATGACCGCGCACTTCCCCGCGGAGTACCCCTCCTACAGGGCGCAGGTCAGGGCGCTCATTCCGGGCCTTCTCTGAACCGGAAGCTCGTCAGGTCGGCTCCGAAGGTCGGATTCCAGACGACCCTGTCGAGGTCGATCGCGCGGGATACGAAGGTCGATTCGGCGAAGCTGCCGTAGGGCACCCAGGGGGCCAGCCTCATGTAGCTGCGGTCGAGGGCAGCGTAACGGCGTTCGAGCCCGCGCCCGAGCGGTTTGCGGCTCAGCCTTTCGATCCTCGAGTTGAGCGCCGGGACATCGATCCGGGCGAGATTTTCGTTGTAGCGCCTGGTGATGCTCGAGCCGAGCAACAGCGGCCGGAAGAAGTCGTCCGGATGCGGGTAGTCCGCGTACCAGTTGCTCCAGCCGGTGTCGAGGTTCGGCGTCGAGCGGCTGGCCGTCCTCCTGATGTAGTTGAAGAAACCGCGGACCACCTCGAGATGGGCGCGGAGGCCGATCTTCTCCAGCTCTCGGCGGAAGTAGGCCGCGGCGCGGCGCTGAAGCCGTTCGCCGTCGGTCCAGATCGTCACCTCGCGATCGGGAGGGTCGGCCTCGGCGACGAGCCGCCGTGCCTTGGCGAGGTTGTACGGGTAGAGGTCGAGCTTGCGGTAGCCCGGCATCCCCGGGGGGAGGATCTGCTCGGACGGAATCAGCTGCCCCCTGTAGATCCTCTTCAGCGCGGATCGGCTGACCGCGTAGTTGGCTGCCCGCCGGACCCTCACGTCGTCGAACGGCGGCCTCGCCGTGTCGAGCCAGAAGTAGAGGGTGCTGAGCCCCGGCTCGATGCGGAAACGGGTGCGCCCGAAGCGATGCTCGAGGTGCGCGTAGCGCCTGGCCGGTGCGTCGGCGGTCCAGTCCAGCCTCCCGCTGGCGACCTCGGCGACGCGCGCATTCCGATAGGGGACCACCCGGAATTCGATCCGGTCGACGTGACCGCTGGGCAACTGCGGCATCAGTCGTGCGTTGCCCGATTCCCACGCCGGGTTGCGGACGAGCATCCAGCCCACTCCCCGCTTCGAGCGGGCGATCATGTAGGGCCCCGTCGCGGGAGGTGGGCTCAGGGTTTGATTTCGCATCGGTGTGTCCCGGGGAACCGGGGCGGCGTAGGGGAACGCCAGCACATCGAGGAGGCCGGGCTTGGGCTTCACGAGGTGGATCGCGATTCTGCCGCTGCTGTCGTTGCAGACGATCCCTTTGATCCTGCCCCGCCCGGTTTTCCGGAAAGCACGAGCCCCGACTATGTCGGTGTAGTCATAGCTTCCTCCCGAGTTCAGCTTGAACATTCGTTCTATCGCGAATTTGAAATCCGACGCCCTGACCGGCGTACCGTCGGAATAGCGCAGCCCACGACGGAGGAACAGGGTGTAGGTCCGACCGCCATCGGAGATCATGGGCATGCGCATGGCGAGGCCGGGGATTACCTCGCTTCCCGCCGTGCCGGCCGCATGGCGGTAGGTGAGCAGCGGGATGTACGTGTCATATGACGTCGTCCAGGCCGCGAAGGAGCTGGCGAGCTGGGGGTCGACGCGGCTGAAGCGGCTGACCGCGGCTCGCAGCGTGACCGGTTCGGGGCTCGCCCCGATCGAAGCCGGCGCCGCGAGCAGGACGCCGGACAGAGCCCCGGCGGAGGCGGCGGCGGCAACCCGCCGGCATCGGCCCATTCGCATCGCGATCCCGATCAATCCAGCATCCTCCTTCCACTCGCGGCCATAGAATCCCGACGTGGCCAAGATACCCAGCAGTGCGCGATTCGCCACGGCTCTGGTTCTGGCCGCCTCCGTCTGCACCCTGACCTGCCCCGTCGCCTCGGCCCGGAACGCCTACGTCGGCAATATGGAGGGGGTAAGCGTCTCCGTGATCGACACCCAGACCAACCAGGTCGTCGGGTCGCCGATCGGGGTCGAGGGCGAACCGGCGGGCATCGCGATCACCCCGGACGGCACACGCGCCTACGTCGCCGACTTCGACCAGGAAAGCGTCTCGGTGATCGATACCCGGACCAGCCAGGTCGTGGGGACGCCGATCGCGGTCGGCGCGCTGCCGTCCCAGATCGCGGTCACGCCCGATGGCCGCTACGCCTATGTCACCAACCAGAACTCGGCAAGCGTCTCGGTGATCGACACCCAGACCAACCAGGTGGTCGGGCCGCCGATCCCGGTCGGCGGTCAGATCTACGGGATCGCTATCACCCCGGACGGCAGGTACGCCTACGTAGCCGACTTCGGAATGGACAGCCTCAGGGTGATCGACACTCAGACCAAACAGGTGGTCGGGCCGCCGATCGCGGTCGGAGGAACGCTTCCGGTCGAGCTCGCGATCACTCCCGACGGCCGCCACATCTACGTGGTCGACGGCCTGTCGGCATCGGTCTCGGTCGTCGACACCCAGACCAAACAGTTGGTCGGTCCGCCGATCTCGGTCGGCGCCGAACCCGTCTGGGTCGCGATCACCCCGGACGGCAGATACGCCTACGTGGCTGACTACGGCTCCAAGGACATACGGGTGATCGACACCCAGACCAACCAGGTGGTCGGGCCGCCGATCGCGCTGGCCGGCAAGCCGGGCGCAGTCGCGTTCGTGCCCGCCGGCGACCGCGCCTATTTCGCGAACCCGGAATCGGAAAGCGTCTCGATGCTCGACCCGCAGGCCAAACAGGTGATCGGATCGCCGATCCATGTGGATTCCGAACCGTTCACGATCACCGTCGCCCCCGATCAGCCGCCCCATGCCTCCTTCGCCGCGCAGGGCGCTCGCGCGCGTCCCGGGGTTCCGGTGGCCTTAAATGCCTCGGCCTCGAGCGACCCCGACGGCTCGGTCGCGCGCTACGACTGGGAATTCGGCGACGGCAAGAGCGCGCTCAACGGCGGGCCGACCCCGGAACACACCTTCGCCAAGCCCGGCACCTATCAGGTCAAGCTGACCCTGACCGACAACGAGGGCTGCTCGACCAGCTTCGTCTTCACCGGGGAGACGGCCTACTGCAACGGGCAGCCGACCGCGAGTCAGGCGCTGGCGGTGAAGGTCGCCTACCCCGGTGTCAAGGTTCGGTGCCCGAAGCGGGCCAAGCCGAAGCCCTGCCGGTTCAAATTACAGGCGGTCACCAAGAAGCACCGGGGCGGGGCCGAGAGCGCCGTTGCCAGGGCCAAGGCCAAGCCCGGCAAGGCCGCCATCGTCTCATTGAAGCCGAAAAAGAAGTTCCGCAAAAAGCTGGCATCGACGGGGAAGATCCTGGTACGGCAGACGGTGGAATTCGACGGCGCCAAGCGGACCGGCTACCGGACGCTGAAGGTGGTGCGATAGGAGGCGCTCGGCCGCGACTAGGCCGCCGCCACCGGGGCCGCGATCCGATCGGCGGGCGCCGGCAGGAACGCATCGAGCAGCGAGAGCGCGAGGTCCGGTCCGCCGCGCCCGATCGCGGCCTGGGCGCAGATCGCACCGAGCCTGGAGCCTCCCCAGCCCCAGCGGCGGCCAGGCCAGAGGAAGATGGCGTGGCGACCGGCGCCGAGATCGGCAGCCCAGCGCGCGCATCTGCGAGCTCGACTGCGGCTCTGCTTCGGCGATCCCCCCGTGCCGACGATCGCGGCGGCGACCGGGAAGAGCCCGGGCAGATCCCCGGCCGGCATGTGGTCGTTGACGTTCCGCAGGTAGGCCGCGATCACAGGGCAGACCGATTGGGGATGGTCGCTGAAGCGCTCTCCGGCCAGCATCGAGGCAAGCTCGACGACACAGGCCCCCTGCTCGGGCGTGGAGTGCCGCCCGTGGGCAAGGCGGACGTTCTGGTGGCTGATCGAGGCGGTTGGGATCTTCGTGGCCATCTCAGGCTCCTTCGTTCCGGCCGGCTGCGGCTCCTTGCGACACTGAGAGCAGGGTTCCCTGCCCGCGAACACCCAAACAGGAGAAGTCATCCATCTGTCTCGGATCTGAGACTCGAGCCCGAAGGGGGGATTTGCACCCAAAGGCGACCTCAGCGGTCTGTGCGGCTCTGGCGCTCGCGGTGGCCGGCTGCTCCGCCGGCGAGTCGAGCCCCCGCGGGCAGGAAGCAGGCGGTGTTCGGCTGTCGATAAGCCCTGGCGGCGGCAGGACCGACACCAGGCCGGAGCGGGGGATCACGGTCCGGGCTGCCGGAGGGAAGATCCGCGGGGTTGTCGCCGCCGGCGGCGGCGAACGCCTCAGCGGGAAGCTGAACGCAGCGCGAACCGTCTGGCACAGCACCTGGGCGCTGCCCGTCGCGCGGCGCTACACGGTCACGGCGACCGCCGCGGGGAAATCGGGGGAACCGGTGACGCGGACCGTCCGCTTCCGGACACTGACGCCGGACAGGACTTTCTCGGCCCAGATCATCGAGGGGTACAGGCAGACCTACGGCATCGGGATGCCGATCATCCTCTACCTCAGCCGGCCGATCGCCAACCGGGCAGCCGTCGAACGGGCGCTCGAGGTCAAGAGCTCGAAGCGCGTGGTGGGCGCCTGGCACTGGGACAGCCGCTGCGGCCTTGCGGCGGTCTGCCTGTATTTCAGGCCCCGCCACTACTGGCCTGCGCACACCCGGGTCAGCTTCACCGCGCACCTTGACGGGGTCGAGGGCGCGCCCGGCGTCTACGGGCACCACACGCTCACGCAGCGCTTCGCGATCGGCTCGCCGCTGACCGTGATGGTCAACACCGCCGACCACTACATGGACGTCCACCGCAACGGAAAGCTGTTCGCGCACTGGCCGATCAGCACCGGGCGGCCGGGGGACGAAACCCCGAACGGCACCTATCTGACGATCGAAAAGGCAAACCCGGTCGACATGGTCGGGCCCGGCTACAACATCGAGGTGCCCTTGTCGGTGCGGTTCACCTGGAGCGGCGACTACCTCCACGACGCCTACTGGTCGGTGGGCGAGCAGGGATTCACCAACGTCAGCCACGGCTGCGTGAACATGTCTCCGGAAGACGCCGAAACGTTCTACGAAATGGCGGTTCCGGGCGACCCGGTGAAGGTCACCGGCAGCCCGCGCGCCGGCGTCTGGGACAACGGCTGGACGATGTGGTTCCTGTCCTGGAAGCAGTGGATGCGCGGCAGCGCGCTGGGGAAGCCGGTGCTGGCCGGTCCCCGCGGCAGCAGGTTCGTCAATCCGACCTCGCTCGCCCCCCACCGGCACCGGCCGCGGCGCGGTCGCGGCGGCGCGGCGGCCGGAAACGGCTCAGCGCTGCGCTCCGGGCTCGGCTGAGTGGAAGTCGCCGCCGCAGCGGCCCCAGACCCCCCGCCGTTCGGCGCGGGCCGCGCGCGCGGCGCGCCGAAAGGACCACACCTGCCGAAACGGCCTGCCGGCGTAGACGTAGACGTCGGCCCACCCCCTCCGCACCTGTATCCGATTCAGGTCGCTGCCGCCGCGGTAGACGTAGGCGAGGAGGCGCCCGTAGCTGTCGAACCGGTCCTGGGTCGGGTCGGTCACCAGTGTCACCCGCCGCCCTGAAGCCATCGAGCTCATCGAGGCGGCCGCGGCCCGGGCCCCGCACTCGACGGGGTACTCGGGTTTGACGTCCTCCGGGGTATCGATGCCGATCAGGCGCACGTCGAGCTGCGAGCCGTCGGCGAAATCGGCTGCGACCGTGTCGCCGTCTACGTCGCGGACGATGCGGGCCGTGATTCGATTGCCCGAGGGGACCGCGGGACTCGATCCGCCTCCCGCCCCCCCGCTCCCGCTGCCGGCGCACGGACAGGGAAGGCTCTCGCAGGCGACGCCGTCGCCGTCGCCGTCGAGGTTGTCGAAGTCGTTGGCCGCGCTGCCGCCGTGGGCTTCGAAGAAGTGCTGCGCTTCGGCCTGATCGGCGAAGTCCGAGCAGTCGCGATCTTCTTCGGCGACCGAGACGTCCCCGCCCGCGATCACGCCTGTGGCGGCGATCACGGCGAGGACCGCGACGCAGGCCGAGATCCAGAACCAGGCGCGGCGCCGGCTCGCTCGCATTGGATAACCGTATGTCGACGGTCGGCCGGCACCGCGCAGGCGGTCCACGGACGGCGCCGCTCAGACCAGGGACATCCCCGGGGATCTGACGGGCGCGAAAGGCGAGCCCGATCGCAGAGGCTGGGCCGATGGCGAGCGGACGGCGAGATACGGGTTCGCACGGGAGCGAGGGGAAGGCCGACGTCGCCTTTGCGGAAGCCCAGCGCGCCCAGCTGCCGCTGGCGCTCGGCGCGATGCTCATCCCCCTCTTCTTCGTGGCGATGTTCGCGCTCTGCATCATCGGCACCTACCACAAGCCCCACCCGAACGGCATCAAGGTCGGCGTCGTCGGGCCTGCCGCGCTGACGGCGCCGTTGCGGGCCGGAATCGAAAGGGAAGCCGGCTCGGACTTCGAGATCAGTCACGAGGCGACGATCGCGGAAGCGGCCCACGATGTCAGGCAGCGCGAGATCAACGCGGCCTTCGTGCCCACCCCGAATCCGAAGCGTCCCGCGACCCTGATCATCGCCAGCGCCAACGGCCGCATCGTCGCGACGGCGTCAGAAGCCCTCGGCCGCAGCATCGCCGCGGCCCAGGGGGCTCAGCTTGTCGTCCGCGAGGTCCGCCCGCTGCCGAGCGGGGACGAGATCGGGCTCGGCGTCTTCATGTTCATGGTCGTCTGCACGATCTGCGGCTACATCACCCCGACCATCCTCGAGACGGTCTCCCCCGCCCTGCCGGCGAGCCGCCGCTACCCGATCATCGCGGTGACCGCGGCCCTGGTTTCGACCCTCGCCTACCTGATCGGGGGCCTGGGCTACGGCACCTACACCGGGTCCTTCGGGACCGTCCTCGCGTTCATCGCCGTCGGGGTCCTCTACACGTTCACGATCAGCATCGGCACCCGGCTGTTCCAGGTGCTTCTCGGGCCGGCCGGGATCTTCGCCTCCCTCGCCATCTTCGTGTTCCTCAACATCCCCAGCCTGGGCGCGACCTACACCTCCCCGGTTCTCTCTCCGTTCTGGCGCTTCCTCAACCACTTCTGGATCGGAGCGGCGGCGACCAACGCCGAGCGCAGCATCCTCTACTTCGGCGGGCTGGGAGTCGGCACCGACCTGTTCAGGCTCCTCGTCTGGACCGCGGCGATCGCGGTGCTCCTCCTCCTCCCGGCCTCGCGGAAGCTCGAGCGCCGGCGCGAGCGCTCGGAAGGGCCGGGAGCCGTCAGACCACCCGCGCCGAGCCTCGCCGGCGAGGCCTGAGGAGTCGCGTGTCAGCCGTGACGAAGAGAGGCCTGTTGGGCCCCGGGAGCTGACGTGGAGCTCGCAGGAACGTCCAGCAACGGCTCGGGCTCCGACGCCTGGGCGCGGCCCTGGGGGCATCTCAAGATCGACCGGCGCAGCATCGCCTACTGCCGGGTGACCTTCGACCACCCTCCGATCAACACGATCACCGCCACCACGGTCGCCGAGCTCGCCGAGCTGGTCGACCTGGTCGAGCAGGATACGGAGCTCAATGTCGTCGTCTTCGACAGCGCCAACCCGGAGTTCTACCTGGCGGACTACGACGCCGAGAACGATCCGGCGCCGGGGGCCGGCCCGGCCGGAATGCACGCCTGGCTCGACCTCCTGCGGCGGTTGGCTCGGGCGCCCGTCGTCAGCATCGCCTCGATCCGAGGGCGCACACGCGGAGCGGGGAGCCAGTTCGTGCTCGCCTGCGACCTGCGATTCGGCTCGCGGGAGAACACGGTCGTCGGCCGCTTCGAGGTCGGCACCGAGGTCGTCCCCGGAGGCGGGCCGGTGGCAAGGCTCTCGCGGCTTGTCGGTCGCGGCCGGGCGCTCGAGATCCTGCTCGTCGCCGACGACCTCGACGGGCCGAGGGCCGAGCTGTACGGGTTCGTCAACCGGCTGATCGCGGAGGGCCGGCTCGAAGCGGAGGTCGAGGCGATGGCCGAACGGCTCGGGCGCTTCGACCACGACGCGATCGCGCGGACCAAGTCCAACCTCGACCGGTTGACCCTTCCCGCCGACAGCGACCTTCCCCCCGCGCTTCCCCGCCGCTAGGAAAGGAGAACCATGCCGACCTTCCACTTCCAACCGACCACCACCTCGACGCCCGAGCAGTTCATCGCCGGCTTCACCGACTTCGGGCCGGACCGCGGGGAGCTGTTCCCGAACAGCACCGATGACTACCGCGAGGTGCACCGGCAGGTCCCGGCGAGGCCGATGTCACCGAGGGCTCGGGAGGCATCTGGGAGCGGCTGCACTACTGGTCCGACCCCCAGGCGGGTGGTCCTGACGACCACCGATTCGAATGCCTGGGGTGGCAAGTCTGGCCACACCCACACGCTCACGTCTCAGCCCCAGGGAAGACCGAAGTGGACCTGATCTCGGTGCGCGACGGCACGAACTTCAAAGAACGTGCGCTCGGCATCGGAACGGCGACGGGAAGGCGCCGGAGCAAACCTGGGAAGCGCGGCTACGCCCGGCTCGAAAGTGCCTCGCTCTCGGCCGGCAGGACGTTGACCAGCTCACGCCGGGATCGGATCTCGAGCTTGGCGAAAACCTTGCGCAGGTGCCACTCCACGGTGCGCGGGCTGAGGAAAAGCTGCCCGCCGATCTCCGGATTCGACAGCCCGTCGCGGGCCAGGCGCGCGATGTTGAGCTCCTGCGGAGTCAGCTGGTCGCGGGTCTGGACCGTGCGCTTGCGAACCTTCTCGCCCGTCGCGAGCAGCTCGACCCGGGCCCGCTCGGCGAACGCATGCATGTCCATCGCGACCAGCAGGTCGTGCGCGGCGCGCAGCTGAGCGCGGGCGTCCGCGCGGCGATTCTCGCGCCGCAGCCACTCCCCATAGAGCAGTTGAGCGCGGGCGAAGTCGGGTCGCAGCCGCGTCCGGCCCAGCCTCTCCACCGCCTCCCGATAGAGCGGCTCGGCATCATCGGGCTCGCTGACGAGGGCCCGCGCCCGCGCCCTGATTCCGAGCGCCCAATCGTTCTCGGCCACGGCGGTCGCAGCGACGACACGCTCCAGGGCCGAGCGGGCGGCTTTCATCTCGTCGCTCCTGGACGCCGCCTCGACCAGCTCGCTCGCCGCCCAGGCCGATACGAAGAGCTCCGGGGTGTCGGCGGTCGCCTCGGTGGCCGCGGCGAGAGCCTCCGGGTACCGGCCGAGGCCGTTGAGGAGGACCGCGTTGGCCCAGTGCGCGTACTGAACGGCCGTTCCCTGGCCGCCGGCGGTCGCCTCCTCGATCGTGGCATCGATCAGCGCCGAGGCCTCGGCCTCGCTTCCGCGGAAGCCGGCGGACACGAGGGCGCCGTAGGGCGCCACCCGGGTGCCGGTCGCCTCCGTGACAGCATCGGCCTCGGCCACCCGCGCGGCGACGCTGCCGGACTCCCCGCCCAACGCAAGCGCCTGGGCAAGAACGTTGAGGCTCACCGCCAGGACGGTGAGCGCGCCTTCCCTGCGGGCGAGATCGACGCCACGGGCGGCGATCTCGGCGCACTTCTCGTAGTCCCATGCCATGACAGCCGCCGCGGTCGCGAGCCAACCCCAGCGGAGCACTTCCTCGATCGTGACGTCGTCTCCGGCAAAGCCGACCGCCGCCCGCTCGAGGACCGGTGTCGCCTCGGCGCGGCCATCGGTGAAGGCGAGGGCGAAGCCGTCAAGCAACAGATCGGACGGACGCAGGTCACGGTCCGGGCGGGGAGCCGCTCGAGCCTCTTCCGAGACCTCGCGGAGCCCGGTGGGCCCCGCCAGCCGCCCGGCGAACAGCGCCGAGCTCCAGGCATCCAGATGGGTCTCACGGGCGAGCACCGGATCTAGCGGCTCGAGCGCCCTCGCGGCGCGGAGAAGCCTCGCAGGAGCCTCGCCACCGCGACTTTCGGAGTACGCGGCCTCGGCGGCGAGGAGGTCGACGCGGGCCCGCTGAAGGTCGTCCATCGGCCTCGACTCCGCCACCGCCAGCAGCCCGCGTGCCGCGTCGAATGCTCCCGCGCTCAGGCTGGCTTCGGCGGCAGCGAGGGCTCGGTCGGCCCGTCGGGCGGGGTCGGCGGTCAGGGCGAGCGCCCGCTGCAGGAACGCGGCTGCCGCGGCGAGGCCGCCGCGCCCCTGCGCCCGGCCCGCCGATCGCTCGAGCTCGACGGCGACCGCCTCGTCGGGGGCCGCGGCAGCCGACGCCAGGTGCCAGGCCCGCCGATCGGGATCGAGTTCTCGATCGGTGACCTCGGCCAGCGCCAGGTGCGCCGAGCGGCGCGCCGCTGCGTCGGCGGATCTGTAAACCGCCGAGCGGACCAGGGGATGACGAAAGGTGACGCGCTCTCCGATCCCGAGCAGTCCGTCCGTCCCGTCGATCGCCGTCGCAGGAATCCCGAGATGCTCGGATGCGCGCTGCAGGAGCAGCGGATCGCCCAGCGGATCCGCCGCCGCGAGAAGCAGCAGGTGGCGGGTGTCTTTCGCCAGTGCCTGAAATCTCCGGGCGTAGCTTTCCTCGATCCGCCCGGGTAGGGCCTCGGCTGTCGGCAGGGTGAAGCCGACCGCGAGCTCGGTCGAGGTCAGCCCCCTCGGCAGCTCGAGCAGGGCAAGCGGATTGCCGCGCACCTCGGCGACGATCCGGTCCCGAACCCGCTCATCGAGCAGCGACGGCGCCTGGGAGGTGAGCAGCGCGCGCGCCTCGTCGTCGCGCAGACCGCGCACCTCGAGCTCCGAAAGGTGGCGAAGCTCCTCGCCCGGTTCGCGCGCGGCGAACACGATCCCGATCGGCTCCGCCTGGAGGCGCCGGGCGACGAAGGCGAGTGTCAGAGCCGACGCCTGGTCGACCCATTGCGCATCGTCGACCACGCAGAGAAGCGGCCGTTCCTCGGCGAGCTCCGAGAACAGGCCCAAGACGGCCAGCCCGATCAGGAACCGATCCGGTGGAGCGCCTGCGCGTTCCCCGAACGCGACCTCGAGCGCCTCGCTCTGCGGAGCCGGTAGCTTCCCCAGCCGGTCGAGCAGCGGGGCGCAGAGCTGTTGCAGGGTGGCGAACGCCAGCTCCATCTCAGACTCGACCCCGTCGGCCCGGAACACGGCGGACCCCGACGCGGACGCGATCAGATGCTCGAGCAGGGCGGTCTTGCCGATCCCGGCCTCGCCTCGCAGGACGAGCGAGCGGCTCTCTCCGCGCTGAATCGCCACAGCCACCTCATCGAGGACGGCGCACTCACCATCCCGGCCGAGCAGGTCGGTGTTCCGCCCGCGTCCGGGTAGGCGTTGCATGAGAGCCACCCATCCTAAGTCGAGCCAGAAGGGCGTTACAACTCGGTCAGTCCGGGTCCGCCAGGAACGCGCCGATCTCCGCCGCCACCTCGATCGGATACTGGAAGAGAAATCCATGCGCCGCGTCGAGGTAGATCCGGATCCGCGCGTCCGGGACCAGGCCTGCCATCAGGTGGCTCAGCCTGGTGGGGATCATCAGGTCGTTGTCGCCCTGCAGAACGAGCGTCGGGCAGCCGATGCCCGTCAACCGTTGCAGCGCGGCGTGGTCCGGAATCCCCCACTCGACGACGGCGTCATATTGCGCGTCTCGCACCGCATCGCTCGTCGCTGCGTCGCGTCCCTCCTGTCGTTCCAGGAAGCGCCTGAGGAACTCTTTTCCCTTCGCCTGGCTCGACTCGCTGTGAGCGAACATGATGTAGAGCAGGTTCTTCGGGTTGCTCTCACCACGGGCCGCGGCGGCGATGTCATCCCGCCAGCCGTGCATTCCAGGCGCCCCCTTCGGGCCGGTCGCTGCGAGAACAAGACGGCGGACGAGCGTCGGCCGCACCAGCGTGATCTCCTGCGCGACGAACCCTCCGATCGAAAAGCCGAGCAGGTCGATCTCGTCCAGGCCGAGCGCATCGGCGAAGGCGATCATCTGCCCGGCGGTCGACGCGATCGTGTGGCTTGGCTCACCGCCGGAGGAGCCGGCGCCGGCGTAGTCGACCAGAACGACCTCGCGCTCGGCGGCGAGAGCATCGGTCAGCGCCGGATCCCAGTTGTCCATGTTGCCGCGGAAGTGCTGCAGCATCACCAGCGGCAGCTTCGCCGGGCTTCCGAAGCGGCGGTACGCGAACTCGACGCCGCCCGCCTCGACCGACCGGGTCGCGGCGGTCCGGTGGCTGATTTCTGCGCCTGCCGTGCTCACGCCTGGATCGCGTTGAGGACGATCGACGCGTACTCAGCCGGCGCGTCCTCCCAGACGAAGTGCACGGCCTCGACGATCTCGGAACGGCAGTCGGGCAGGCGGTCGGCGAGGAATTCGGCGTTGACGAGGGGAACGACCCGGTCCTTGCGGCCGGAGATGATGGTCACCGGCGTCGAGATCCCCGGCAGCAGCTCGGCCAGTTCGGGCAGCTGTTCCGGATACCGCCTGACGTAGGCCATCGACTCGGCGAAGCGGTCCCCTTCGTAGCTCTCGATGTAGTCGGCGCGGACCCCCTCCCCCACCCCGCCGGCGATCTGGTCAACCGCCGCGTTGACGATCTCCCGCGGATCCATCCGACGGTACTTGTCGAGGTCGGGGTCGAGCACCCACGAGGCGAGCGGCTCGCCGAGCTCGAGCGGGACCGCGGTCGCGCCGGTGCCGACGATCAGGCTCGAGAACAGCTCCGGGTCTTCGGCGGCGGCGAACAGCGCCGCCGCCGTTCCCACGTCCGGGGCGACGATGTGAGGCCTGCCCAGTTCGGCGTCCTCGACCAGCCTCGTCAGGAACCTGCCCATCCCCCGCGGGGACATCTGATCGTCGCGGGCTTCGGATCCGCCGAAACCCGGCAGATCGACCGCGAAGAGCCGGGCCCGCTCGGCCAACGTGGCCCAGATCGGCGCGAACGCGTAGACGCTCTCCGGCCAGGGGCTGGTGAGCAGCACGGTCGTCTGATCAGAGCCGCCGCTGTCCGCGTAACGAACTCGGACTCCGTCCACGGTCCGAAACTGAACCGGCAGGTCGGTCGTCGTGACCATCGAGCCCACCCTCTCCGGTCGGGCGGACTTTCGCGCCCGTGACCTCACGGGCCGGCTCACTGGCCCTGAGCCGACGAGGCGATTCTCACCGGCGCGCGATCGTGAACCTGACCGTGACCGTCGCGCCCTCAATCCCGTCGAAACCGGGCGTCGCGGCGAGTCGATAGCGCCCGCGCGCGAGGCCCTTCAGACGGAGATGGAAGCTGTTGCGCCCGGCGGCGTCGTGGCGCGTGAAGGAGCGCACGCGCCGGTATCGCTTGCAGTGCTTCTTGGCGTGCTTCACGCAGCGGCTCAGCACGAAAGCGGTGGTCGAGGCCTCGGAGTCGATGTAGGTCACCTTCGCCCCGCGCTTGCGGTGGACCCGCCGCGGCTTGATCTTCAGTCCGCTGATCCGCACCACGGGTGTTTCGAACGTGCGGTCGGCTCCATCGGTCGTCCCGTCGATCGAGCTCGCGACCGCCCGGTAGTGATAGGTCGTCCCCGGCTTCAGGGCGATCAGCGACGCCAGCACCGTGGCGCCGCTGAGCCCGGCGACGTGCTGATCCGGCGTGCTGCTTCCGTAGCCGGCGCCGGTGCCGTACTCGAAGTGGACGCTCGCGTCGACGGCATTCGCCGTGACCGATGCCGAGAGGGTCGCAGCGGTCGCGCTGATCTCGCTCGCGGGCCCGGTCGTCACCTGGGGCGGCGTCACCTCGTATGACCCGATGTCGCAATCCGTGCCGCCGGGCCGGGCGACGCCGCGCTGGTCGGTCGTCGGGCAGCCGGAACCCGAAGCCGGCACCCGATCGATCGCCGTGCTCCCGGGCTGAAGGCGCATCGTCTGCGTCGGCCCGCCGTTGTCGGCCAACGGCGCCAGCAGGGGGTCCGCCTTGATGAAGTTCGTGACCGTGCACGGGTCCGGGGGGATCTGTTCGAACGACGGGGGCGAGTAGATCAGGTTGTGGCCTCCGTCGGTGACCGTTCCACGGCAGTCGCCTCCGGGCCGGTTGCCGTTGAGGAGGGTGTTCTCGAGCGTCGGCGACGAGAGCGTGGCGTAGATCCCGCCGCCGTGGCCGTCCGAGCCGGGGGTCCCGGCCGGGTGGGTGTTGCTCGCCGCGCCGCCGCTCCCACCCTGTCCGGCCGCGTTGCCGGCGATCGTCAGATTTGCGAGTTGCACCGCCGAGTGGACATCGATCAGGCCGGCGCCGTAGCCGCCGTTGCCGCCGTTGCCGGGCTGGCCGTCCTCTCCGCCTTCGCCGGCGCCCGCGTTCTGCCCGTTCGCTCCGTCGCCCGCAATATTGCCCTCGACGGTGTCGTTCGTCGCCTCCAGCGTCACACCCACCCCGGCGCTCGCCATCCCGGCGCCGTTGCCGCCGGAGCCACCCGAGCCCCCATTGCCACCGAACCCCTGGGATTCGTCGCTGTCCTCGCCCGGCTGCGCGATGCCCCCCGCTCCACTCCGGTTGCCCGCGATCGTGCTCGTCGTGATCGTCGCCGTCCCGCCCTCGATCGCCAGACCGCCGCCGCCACCGCCGCCACCGCCGCCGCCCCCGGAGCCGCCGTTGCCGGACTGCCCATTGGCGGTGCTGCCCACGGTGCCGACGCCCCCGGCGCCGCCGTCGCCGGCGAGGTTGCCGCTGATCGTCGTGTCGCTCACCGTCAGCGTGCCGGTCGAGAAAATCCCGCCGCCCTGGCCGCCGCCGCCTCCCAGGCCGCCGCTGCCCCCGAGCGGACCGCCCTGACCGCCGTCGCCGCCATCGCCGGCGCGGTTGGCGGTGACCGAGCAGTCGACGAGGGTCAGCGTGCCCTCGTTCAGGATCCCGCCGCCGCTGCCGCCCGGGTTGCCGGCTCCGCCGGTGCTCCCGTAGGTGCCGGGGTGGCTTCCCGCGGCGCCTTCGCGCGCGTGGCCGTTCGTGATCGTCAGGCCGCGAACGGTGACGGTCGCGCCCGATTTGACCTCCAGGGCGCGGTCGCCGACCCTGCAGGCGTCGATCACGGTCTGGCCCGGGCCCGCCCCCTCGATCGTCAGGCCGTGCACCGTGCCGGCGACGCTCAGCTCGTCGCGCGAGTCGTCGGTGAAGTCGGGCACGGCGGTCGAGAGGCACCCGGTCGGGTTGCCGATGATGAGGAAGCCGGCCAGCGTCAGCGGATAGGTCTGCGCCCCGAGGACGATCGTGTTCGCGCCGCTGTCCGCCGCCGTGCAGTCGCCGTTGCCGGTCCCGTTGACCGTCGCGATCGCCTCCCGCAGCGAGCACTGGCCGTCGCCCGCGGTCAGCTCGTCGGTCGTGGTGGTCACTTCGATCGTCGCCGCGCGAGCGGGAGCCGCGGCCAGCAGGCCGATGAGGAACGTGAGACCGAGTACCGTCCTCGCCCGCATTGCCGGCGATCGTACCGCGGCGGTGCGACTCGGCCGTGCGTCGGTCAAGTCCAGCTGTCTCGATCTCGGGGTCAGCCTGAGAGACTGGCCAGCGGCCCAAGCCCCTGCTGGAAGGAGACCCGATGTCGAGTCCGGTTAGTTCGCAGCCCGCGCCGGGGGGTCCGGCGCCCGACGGCGAAACCAACGGCAAGACGCTGAGCCGGCGCCTGAACCGCTTCGTCTTTCCCGTCCCCAGGCTGAACCCACCGATCAATCCTGCCCTGCTGAAACGCGACAAAGAAAGAGCTGACGTCCTCCAGAACAGGATCGCCGACGCGATCACCGCCTTTTCGGGATCGATGCTGTTCGTCTACGTGCACATCATCTGGTTCTCCTGCTGGATCGGCTTCGGCGTGGAGGACTATCCGTTCGGTCTCCTGACGATGATCGTCTCGCTCGAGGCGATCTTCCTCTCGACCTTCGTGCTGATCTCCCAGAATCGCGCCGATGCCCGCCGCCAGGTGATCTCCGATGCGGAGTGGAAGATGGTCCAGGAGGAGGACAACCAGAACGTCGAGCTGCTCGACCTCTCGAGGCAGATCCTGACGCTGACCAAGGAGGTTCGGGCGCTCGCCGAACGGGACGGAGGGACCGGCTCGGCTCCTACCTCACGATCGTGAAGCGCAGCGACCTCGGCTTCGATCGCGTACCCCCCGCACTCGCCGTGGCGGTCAAGCTGTAGGGGCCCGGCCGCAGTCTCCTGTGGTGCGATAGGCGGCCCTGGAAGGCAACTCGGTTGGTGCCGGGATGGCCGGCAAAGCTGAGCATCGGGCTCGCCGAGCGCCTCCCCTGCCTCCCCTTCTTGCGCCGGGCGAAAGCGAGCGTCACGGTGGCGTTCGCGTTCAGCTTGAACGAGAAGGTGGTTCCGACCGGAGGGAGTCTTCCCTGGCGCCGTCCTTCGAACCGGCTGATCTTCGCCGGCTTGCGACCCTCCCGCCAGCGCCCGTGGGACTGGCGCAGTCTGCCGATCTCCGGCCGCGCCGTGATCCTCAGCGGGATCACCGCGCTCTTGGCGGTGATGCCGAAGCGGTCGCTGACGCTCAGCATCACCTGGGCCGTGCCCGCGTCGTTCGGGGTACCGTCGATCTTCCCGCTGGCGGGGTCGATCGAGAGCCCGGCCGGCAGCCCGCTCGCCTGCCAGGCGTAGGGGGCGGTGCCGCCTTCCGCGGAAGCGGTGGCGCCATAGGGAACACCGACCTGGCCGCTCGGCAGCGCGCTGCTGGTGACCGCGAGGTCGGCGATCACCGCAAGCGTGTGGTTGGCCGACGGGCCGGGGGCGATCGTGTCGATCGTCGTACCTGCCGGCAATCCCACCGGTGCCGGCGTCGGGTTCGGGTTGCCCGTACCGCTGTTGGTGTCGTTGCCCAGCTGGCCGTATATGTTGGAACCGAACGCAAGCAGCTGGCCGCCGGAGGTCAGCGCCAGGCTGTGATACGCGCCGGCGGCGATCTGCGCCACCGGGCCGCTCGCCCCCGAAAGGGTGACCAGGGCCGGGGTCGGGTTCGGCGTGCCGCTGCCGTTGTTGGTCGCGCTGCCGAGCTCGCCGGTTTGGTTTTCGCCGAAGGCGTAGAGCTGGCCGCTGGAGGTCAGCGCCAGGGTGTGATATGCGCCGGCCGCGATCCGCGTCACCGGGCCGCTCGCCCCTGGCAGGGTGACCAGGGCCGGGGTCGGGTTGGGTGTGCTGGTGCCGCTGTTGGTGATGCGGCCCAGCTCGCCGAAGAGATTTTCGCCGAAGGCGTAGAGCTGGCCGCTGGAGGTCAGCGCCAGGGTGTGTGCGGCGCCGGCGGCGATCTGCGTCACCGGGCCGCTGGCCCCCGGCAGGGTGACCAGGGTCGGCGTCGGGCTGGGGTTGGCGGTGCCGCTGTTGACGGCGTTGCCGAGCTCGCCGTAATAGTTTTCGCCGAAGGCGTAGAGCTGTCCGCTCGCGGTCAGCGCCAGGCTGTGATTGCCACCGGCGGCGATCTTGCTCACCGGCCCGCTCGCGCCGGGCAGGCTGACGAGGGTCGGCGTCGGGTTCGGATTTTCCGTGCCGCTGTTGGTAGCGGTGCCCAGCTGGCCGTATTTGTTCTTGCCGAACGCGTAGAGGTGCCCGCTCGAGGTCAGCGCCAGGCTGTGGTCGAGGCCGGCGGCGATCTCGGTCACCGGGTCGCTCGCCCCCGGAAGGGTGACCACCGTCGGCGCCGGGTTGGGGTTTTCCGTTTCGATGTTGACTGTCCGGCCCAGCTGGCCGAAGCGGTTTTCGCCGAAGGCGTAGAGCTGCCCGCTCGCGATAAGCGCCAGGCTGTGATAGCCGCCGGCCGCGATCTCGGTCACCGGGTCGCTCGCCCCCGGCAGGTTGATGAGCGCCGGCGTCGGGTTCGGGCTTTCCGTGCCGCTGGTGGCGGTGGCGCCCAGCTCGCCATATTGGTTGAGGCCGAAGCCGTACAGCTGCCCGGCGCTCGAGGCCGCCGCTGAGGCCGGAAGCATTCCCGCGCCGATCGCCGCCACGATCAGCGCCACCAGGATTGCCGGTCTCCGCTCGAGCCTGGGCCCGGCCATCAGCCGCTCCCTTCCCGTCCAGAGGCCCGCGCAGAGGGCCGACGACCTCCCCGCTTGAAAGAACCCATTGCCATCGCGGATACTGCTGCCGGGTTCTCGATGCGTTTCATACGAGGGGATCGATGATGAAGAAGCTGCGTGGAAGACTCAACTATTCCAATCTCACCGCGACGATCGCCCTCATCCTGGCAGTCGGAGGCGCAGGCGCCGTCGCTGCGGGCAGCATCGGCAAGAACAGCGTCGGCACCAAGCAGCTCAAGAACAATGCGGTGACCGCGAAGAAGATCAGAAACGGTGCCGTGACCCCGGGGAAGATGGCCAACGGCTCGGTGACGAACGCGAAGATCCAGGGCAGCGCGGTGACGAGCGACAAGATCGCCGACGGCTCGGTGACGAACGCGAAGATCCAGGGTGGCGCGGTGACGGGCGACAAGGTCGATACCGCCACCCTTGGCAAGGTTCCATCCGCCGCCCAGGCAGACAGCGCAACGAGCGCCGACAACGGAGCCAAACCGATCCTCTTCATCAGCGCGGGCGGTGACTCAAACCCAAGCCCCGGAAGCCCCGGAGCCCACCGAATCCTGACCCTCGGCCGGCTCAACATCGACGCCAGCTGCGTGAACCTCACGCTCAGCGAAGGCAGAGCGTACGTGACGATGGCTTCCTCAGTGAATGCCCCCATCAGCTGGGCCACGATTCAGTACAAAAACCCGGGAGACTTTCCCTTCACCGATGGTACGGTGATCGGCCCCACCGCAAATCAGAACTTCGCCGTCAGCAACCTCGAAGGAGGCAACAAATTGGAGGCGGGTCAGTGGTTCTTCCACAGTGGCAATGAAGTGATTACGGTCACCATGAACGTGGGTCTGGCGGGGCTTGGGAATGAAACGTGCAGCATCATCGGAACAGCGATAAGGGCCGCCTCCTGAATTCCCGGGCAGCACCGCGCCCAGCGCTCGCTCTGCGCCGAACCGCCGCCGTCCCGCTCGCCCTCTGCCTGGCGTCGCTCCTTCTGGGTGTGCTGGCGGCCGCGGCCTTCGGCCGGGATGTCTACGTCACACTCGACGACTCGACGAGCGTGTCGGTGATCGACACCGGGACCAACCGGGTGGTCGGCTCACCGATTGCGATCGGTGAAACCCCTGTCGGCATCGCGATCACCCCCGACGGCAGGGCCGCGTACGTCACCAACTACGGGGCCGGCAAGGTCTCGATGATCGACACCCGGGCCAAGCAGGAGACGGGTCTGCCGATCGCCGTCGGCATGAAGCCGGAGGAGATCGCCATCGCCCCCGACGGCAAGCAGGCCTTCCTCACCAACGGCGCCTCGAGCAGTGTCTCGGTGATCGATACCGAAAACGACCAGGTGCTCGGCTCGCCGATACCGGTCGGCCTCGGTCCGTGGGGAATCGCCATCACCCCCGACGGTGAGACCGCCTACGTCGCAGTCGACGGCTCCAACAGCGTCACCGTGATCGATTCCCGAACCGACCAGGTGCTCGGCTCGCCGATCCCGGTGGGGGAACACCCTGATGGCATCGCCATCACACCCGACGGCAGGTTCGCCTACGTAGCCGACGGCAACTCAGACGATGTCTCCATGATCGACACGCAGACAAACCAGGTGACCGGCACGCCGATCCCCGTGGGTCACATGCCAAACGGGATCGCCATCACCCCCGACGGCCGGTTCGCCTACGTGACCAACGAGGGATCGGAAAGCGTCTCGGTGATCGACACCCGGACGAACCGGGTGGTGGGGACGCCGATCGCGGTCGGCGCGATTCCTGAGGGCGTCGCGATCACCCCCGACGGCCGGTTCGCCTACGTGACCAACGAGGGATCGGAAAGCGTCTCGGTGATCGACACCCGGACGAACCGGGTGGTGGGGACGCCGATCGCGGTCGGCCCGGGCCCGATCGGCATCGCGATCGCTCCCGATCAGCCACCGGTGGCCTCCTTCTCGGCCGGCGCCGCCCGCGCCCGCCCCGGGGTTCCTCTTGTCTTCAACGCCTCGCCCTCCCGCGACCCGGACGGCTCGATCGCCCGCTACGACTGGGAGTTCGGCGACGATCAGAGCGCCGCCGACGGCGGAGTCACCCCCAGCCATGCCTATGCCAGGCCGGGTACCTACCGGGTGAAGCTGAGCCTGACCGACGACGAGGGCTGCTCCACGGCCCTCGTCTTCACCGGGCAGACCGCTTCCTGCGACGGTCAGCCGTCGGCCAGCCAGACCCAGACCGTCGAGGTCTCCTACCCGGGGGTCAGGGTCAGGTGCCCGGAGCGGGCCAAGCCACGAGGCTGCAAGATCAAGCTGCAGGCGGTGAGCAGGAAGCGCAGGGGCAGGGCCGAGAGCGCCCCGGCCAGGGCCAGGGCGAAGCCCGGCAGGGCGGTCGTCCTCTCGCTCAGGCCGAAGCCGAAGTTCGGAGACAAGCTCGCCGCGGCACAGAAGATCCTGGTCCGCGAGGTGGTGGTGATCAAGAGCGCCAGGCGGGTGCGCTACGCGAGGCTGAAAGTGGTCCGCTAGATGAATTTCAGCTAGCCCCGTGACGCTCGTCACCGCCGCGGCACCCCTCTCGACCGACGAGATCCTCACCGGCCTCGGGTTGGTGATCGTGCTGGCGATCGCCTGCCGGTTGGCCGCCGTGCGCTTCCGCGTCCCCGCCATCGTGCTGCTGCTTCCGGTCGGCTTCCTGGCCGGCGCGATCACCGACGACGTCCACCCGGAAGAGCTGTTCGGGGGCGCCTTCCAGCCGCTGGTCTCGCTCGGCGTCGGCCTGATCCTGTTCGAGGCGGGGCTGCGCCTCAGCATGCGGGAGCTGGGCGGCGGCGTGCGCCGCGTCGTCCTCCGGCTGATCAGCGGCGGCGCCCTCCTCACCTTCGCCTCGGTGACGGTGGCGACCGAGCTGATCTTCGGCCTCAACTGGGGAATCTCGGCCGTGCTCGGCGCCATCCTCGTTGTCTCCGGTCCGACGGTGGTGCTGCCGCTGCTCTCCTTCGTCAGGCCATCCGATCGGGTCCGCTCGGTCCTCAAGTGGGAGGGGACGTTGATCGATCCGCTGGGCGCGCTGCTGGGGGTGGTCGCGCTCCACGCCGTCCTCCAGGGGGCTGCCGGCGACCGCCCCTTTCACCCGGGCTTGCTGGCGGGCAGCCTGGCCATCGGCGCCGCGGTCGGGGCGGCCGGGGCGGCGCTGCTGTGGCTTCTCCTGCGGCAGCTCGAACGATCTGCTCCGGGGCAGGGGGTGGCGGCGGCGCTGATGGTGCTGACGGCGGCGGTCGTCGGAGCCGACCTCCTGCGTGAGGACTCGGGACTGGTCGCCGCGGCGGTGATGGGGATGGCCCTGGCGCACCAGGAGGAGCTCGACGTGACCGGGATCCTCCAGTTCCACGGAACCGTCGTCGAACTGCTGATCGGCATTCTCTTCGTTCTGATCTCCGCCTCGGTGACGCCGGACCAGGTCGGTGAAGTGATCTGGAGGGGGCTGGCCCTGGTCGCCGTGCTGGTTCTGCTGATCCGGCCCCTGGTCGTCGCGCTGGCAACCCGGCGCTCCGAGCTCAGCCGGCGCGAGCGCGCCTTCGCCGCCTGGATGGCGCCGCGGGGGATCATCGCGGCGGCAACCGCCTCCGCCTTCGGGCTGTCCCTGACGGAAGCGGGCGTCGAAGGCGCCGATCGGGTCCTGCCGATCGCGTTCGTCGTCATCTTCGCGACCGTGGTGCTGTACGGGTTGACCGCGGCGCCGGTGGCCCGCCTGCTCGGTGTGGCCGGAACGGGAGCGCCGCTGGTGCTGCTGGTCGGAGGCAACCCTTGGGCACGCAGCATCGCCGCGGCGCTGCAGGCCGTCGGAGTGAGGGTGCGGCTGTGGACGGGAAGCGAGGGCGAGCGGGCAGCGGCCGAGAGGTCCGGCCTGGAGGCAGGGCCGGTACCGCTCGGCGTCGACGTCGAGGGCCTCGAGGCCGAGCTCGAGGAGGTGAGCAAGGCACTGGTGATGACCGCGAGCGACGAGTTCAACGCCCTCGCCGCGTTCGAGCTGCGCCGGGAACTCGGGAAGAACAGCGTCTATCGCCTCGCCCCCCGCGAGAAGCCGGCGACCGAGGTTCCGGCACACGCGGAGGGGCGCATCCTCTTCTCCGCGGAGCTCACCTTCCCGGAGCTCAGCCGGCGTCTCGATCGCGGCGCCGGGATCGTCGAGCTCGACGGTGTGGGCTACACCGAGCAGGAGGGTGCCGGCCTCATCCCCCTCTTCGCCCTCGCGGCCGACGGAGGCCTGGAGGTCGTCGGCGCGGGAGAGACTCCCCGGCCGGGGCGCGGCGAGAAGCTCATCTGCCTCGTCGGATCCGACCGGCAGCGGGTCGGCTCAAGCTCGGCTGGGCGCTGAAAGTGGCGCGCTGGTAAGAGCATCTCGCTGGTGCGGGGTAGGCTCAACCCAAGCCACAGGCCGCTCAGCGCGGCAATGGACCCCTCACCGAAAGGCCGGCCCATGATGAGTCAAGCCGGATTCTCCGCGGCGCCGCTTGCCCGCGTCGCCCTCGCCGCCCTGGTGGCGGTCGCAGCCCTCCCCCTGGCCTCTCCCGCGGCCAGCGCCGTCGCGACCGGCCCGCCACGATGCAAGACCTCGGGATTGGTGATCTGGTCGAACAACGGTGCCGGCGGCGGTACCGCGGGAAGCATCTTCTACAAGATCAAGCTCACCAACCTCTCCGGCCGCGCCTGCACCCTCCGGGGCTTCCCGCGGGTCGCCGCGGTCAACCTCGCCGGCAACAGGGTCGGCGCCCCGGCGCGGCACGAAGCCGGCCAAAAACCGAAAACCGTGAAACTGGCGAACGGCGCCACGGCGAGCGCCCAGCTGCGGATCCTCGACGCCGGCAACTTCTCGCCCTCGGCCTGTCACCCGGTGACCGCTGCAGGGCTGCGGGTGACGCCCCCCGGCCAGAGCAAATCGAAGCTCGT
>DATBHH010000099.1:0-1742 GCA_036557525.1 Solirubrobacterales bacterium
GAGAGCTCGTCGAGGTTGTCGAAGGCGCCCTGGATCTCGTCCTTGGTGAGAGCCGAGTAGCGGGCGCGCTTCACTCCGACGAAGTCGCCGTTGTCGCCGTTCGCGAGCTCGGCGTTCGACTCGACGACCTCCTGCAGGGCCTCGAGGCCGATCAGCTCGCCCTCGCGGTCGTAGTCGGTCGCGATCACGATGTCGTCGGCGTCCTTGGCCACCTTCTTCAGCGCCCGCACGACGTTCTTGTCCGTCGGTTCCTTGACCAGGTCGGCGTCGATCAGGTCGCGAGGGTTGGTCTCCTGCCAGTTGTTGTAGGACTCGGGGAAGGCGGGGTTGAGCACGTGGCCCTTCAACCCGATGGTCATCTGCTCGCCGGCGTCGTCCGACCACGTGTAGAAGGGCGTCTTGTAGGAGGCGCCCTCGGTGGCGGTTCCGCCGCTCAGGATCTCCGCGATCTTCTTCGCGCTGTTGTTCTTCTCGGTGACGATCAGTCGCATGTCGGTCTACCCACGGTAGCCATGGCCCCCGATACCCCCCGGGGATGTCATGCGAGGGTGCCCCGCAGGCGAAGCCGAGGGGCAACCCGTCGTATGTGGGCCTCTGCGGTCGGCGAGCGTAGCAGGGGCCTTACGCTGCTCCGGTGAAATCGGTTGTTACCGGCGGCGCCGGGTTCATCGGCTCCCACCTGGCCGACGCTTTAACCGCGCGAGGCGACGATCTGCTGGTGATCGACGATTTCTCCAGCGGCAGGCGGGAGAACCTGGCTGCAGCCGCCGAGGCGGGGGCCGAGATCGCCGAGCTCGACGTCGCGGATTCAGGGGCGATCTTTGACGCAATCGGCACGTTTCGGCCACAGAGCATCTTCCACCTCGCCGCCCAGATCGACGTGCGCCGCTCGATGGCCGACCCGGGCTTCGACGCCCGCCTCAACGTGATCGGCACGGTGAACGCGCTCGAGGCAGCGACGCGGGCGGGAGCATCGAAGTTCGTCTTCACCTCGACCGGGGGCGCCATATATGGAGAGGGGGCCGGGCGCGCGGGCGAGCTGCCGTTCGCGGAGAGCGCCCGCTGCGAGCCGTTCTCGGTCTACGGTCAGAGCAAGCTGGCCGCGGAGGGCTACATGGGGCTCTACGCGCGCGCCCGCGGCCTCCGGGCGACGACCCTCCGGCTCGGGAACGTCTACGGGCCCCGCCAGGACCCGGCGACCGAGGCCGGGGTGGTCGCGATCTTCTGCGAGGCCGCACGGGACGGCGCGTCCCCGACAGTCTTCGGCACCGGCCGGCAGACGCGCGACTACGTCCACGTCGCCGACGTGGTGGCGGCGCTGCTGGCCGCCGAGGAGGGCGAGGATCCCGGGCCGCTCAACGTCGGCACCGGCGTGGAGACCTCCGTGCTCGACCTCGTCGGGGTGGTGGGCCGTGCCTTCCGGCGCGACGACTTCGAGCCGCAGTTCGCGCCCGCGCGGGAGGGCGAGGTCGAGCGGACCGCGCTCGACACGGCCGCCGCCGCCGAGCGGCTCGGCTGGCGAGCCGGGCGCACGGTCGAGGCCGGGCTCGAGCAGACGGTCGCAGCGGGCGGCTGAGGGCCTCTAATCTCTGCCCCATGCCGGCCCAGGCCTTCGAGGGCAAGGAATGCATCTGCCAGTTCCGCCGCGGGATCTGCGACCAGAGCTGCGTGCGCGACATGCTCGACACCCCCTTCTACATGGCGGCGATCAAGCTCAAGGGCCGCCGCTGCCTGGTGATCGG
>DATBHH010000100.1:0-4757 GCA_036557525.1 Solirubrobacterales bacterium
CAGCGACAGCGTCACCGTCTCGGGCGGGTTCGAAACCGGCGGCGAACTGATCTTCCAGGCCTTCGGGCCCAATGACGAAACCTGCGCCGGCGCGGTCAAATACGAAGGGACGGTCGCGGTCAGCGGCAACGGCCCCTACTCGCCGGCCGGCTTCGCGCCGCCCGCCGGGACCTATCGCTGGACGGTGAGCTACTCGGGCGACGCCGACAACGAAACGGCCTCGCTTCCCTGCAACTCCGCCAACCAGAGCTCGTCCGTCGCCAAGGCCTCGCCGAGCCTGGCCGGGACCGCGACCTCGGCGGTCGTGGGGGCGACGATCACCGACAGCGTCACCGTCTCGGGCGGTTTTCAGCCCGGCGGCAGCCTGACCTTCCGCGCCTTCGGCCCGAACGACGCGACCTGCGCCGGCGCGGTCAAATACGAAGCGACGGTGACGGTAAATGGCAACGGGGCCTACGCGCCCGGCGGTTTCTCACCGGCGCCAGGCGCCTATCGCTGGACGGTGAGCTACTCGGGCGACGCCAACAACGAAGCCGCCTCGCTTCCCTGCAACTCCGCCAACCAGACCTCGACCGTCGCCAAGGCCTCGCCTGGCCTGGCCGGGACCGCGACCTCGGCGGTCGTGGTCGGGGCGACGATCAGCGACAGCGTCACCGTCTCGGGCGGCTTTCAGCCCGGCGGCGAACTGACCTTCCAGGCCTTCGGGCCCAACGACGCGACCTGCGCCGGCGCGGTCAAATACGAAGCGACCGTGGCGGTCAGCGGCAACGGCGCCTACTCTCCGGCCGCCTTCGCGCCGCCCGCCGGGACCTATCGCTGGACGGTCAGCTACGGGGGGGACTCCAACAACGAGGCGGCCTCGCTCCTCTGCAACTCCGCCAACCAGAGCTCGACCGTCGCCAAGGCCTCGCCTGGCCTCGCCGGGACCGCGACGTCGGCCGTCGTCGGTGCCACGATCACCGACAGCGTCACCGTCTCCGGCGGGTTCGAAACCGGCGGCGAACTGACCTTCCGGGCCTTCGGGCCCAACGACGAAACCTGCGCCGGGGCGACGCAATACGAAGCGACCGTGGCGGTCAGCGGCAACGGCCCCTATTCGCCGGCCGGCTTCACGCCACCCGCCGGACTCTATCGCTGGACGGTGAGCTATTCGGGCGACTCCAACAACGAAGCGGCCGGCCTCGCCTGCAACGCCGCCAACCAATCGTCGGCGGTCGGCACGCTCACCGTGACGCTGACGGCGACCGGAGCGACTGACAACACGGTCGGGGCCCCGGTGACCGCGACGGCGTCGATCACCAAAGGGGCGATTCCGACGGGGAAAGTCACCTTCAGGGCCTTCCCACCGGTCGACGAGAAATGCTCGGGCGCCCCCGCCTTCAGCTCGACGGTGAACGCGATCGGGAACGGCTCATACACCTCGGCGGCGTTCACGGCGAACGGGGTCGGGACGTTCCGCTGGACCGTCAGCTACTCGGGTGACGCGAACCACGCTCCGGCGGTAACGAAATGCGGAGCAATGACGTCCCACATCGCGCAGGCGAGGCCGGCGATCAGCAGCGGAGTCGAGGGACGCGGTGCGGTCGGCAGATCATTCCGGATCACGGCCACGATCAGCGGCGGATATGCGCCAACCGGCACGGTCACGTTCCAGATCTTCGACCAGAGCAAGACCGTCGCGGGCTGCGCGATCCTGCTTGCGATCAACACCGTCCCGGTCGCGGGGAACAGCACGGTCAGCTCCGCCCCCTTCGTCCCTCGACGTCCCGCCCGCTACAGCTTCATCGCCAGCTACTCGGGGGACGCCGCGAATCAGGCGGCGACCCAGCCCTGCGATCCGACCGGTCACGCGGCCCAGGTGCTGAAGCGAAGGCCGAAGGTGCAGCCGCGCGCTCGCCTGATCGGAAGAAGGAGGATCTCGGTTCGCGCCCAACTCTCGGGCGCCGCGTCTCCTTCGGGCATGGTCAGCTTTCGCCTCTACCGGCCTGGGGACGTGCGATGCAAGCGCCATCCCGTCTTCAGCGGCGCCGTCTCGGTGAAGTCCAACGGCCGTTACCTGCTGGGGCAATTCGTCGCGAGCAGGCGGGGCATCTACCGCCTCAGCGTCAGCTACTCCGGCGACCAGCGAAACCGGGGCTACAGCGGCGGCTGCAGCGGCGCCCAGGCGATTCGGGTTCGCTGACCGCTCACTCTCCTCCGCCCGAGCCCTGCGACGCCAGGCCCGCGAGCGGCTCGACCGCCTCGATGAACAGGGCGCAGTCCTCCAGCGAGTCGCAGCCGCAGCCGCTCGCCGCCGTCAACCAGGCCCGCATCGCCTCGGCCCGCGCGATCAGCGCCTCGACCTCGGGCAGCTTGCGAGCGGCGAGGGCCTGCAGCCGCTCGTGGGCCGGGGCCCCCTCATCGGTCGAGCTCAGCAGCACACTGATCTCCTCGAGCGAGAAGCCGGCCCGCTTGGCGACATCGATGATTCCGAGCCGCTGCACGGTCTCGGGCGGGAAGCGGCGCTGGCCGCTGACCCGCTCCGGCCGAGGCAGAAGCCCCCTGCGCTCGTAGAAGTGGATCGCAGACACGCTGAGGCCGGCCCGATCGGCGACCTCCCCGATTCTCAGCTCCTGCTCCGCCATGAACTTGACCTCAACCTCGGTTGAGGTTCAACACTAGCGACGCAACCGAACCGGAGGACGCGATGACCGACCCTGACCCGATGGCCTGCTCACTTGACGGCCCCGAGCTCGACGCCCGCCTCGCAGCCGCGAGCGATGCCGGGCGCGCAGCGCTGATCTCATACGAGAGCAGCGACGGTCGCCACCTGCTGCGTTTCACGAACACGCCCGCTATCCGGGCCCGCATCGAGGAGATCGTCGACGCCGAGCGGAGCTGCTGCTCGTTCCTGAGCCTGGAGCTCGCGGAGGACGACGACCAGATAGTGCTCGCGGTCGAGGGACCGCCCGGTGGCGAGCCGGCCGCGGCCGCGCTGGTCGCGGCGTTTGCGCTCTCCCGGCCCCGCACGGCCGGGGCCTCCCGCACCTGAGCCGCACGCAGTTCGGATTTTGGGTACCGGCACCCGGCTTTCGGTCCAAAACCCGGTTGTAGACCGCTGGATCTGATGTAACGTCGGTGGCGATGATGTGTCGCCTCGCCCTCGCGGGCGCCGTCGCCGTCATGGCGCTCGCCGCGTTTCCCGCCGCAGGCTCGGCGACGTCCATTCCGGGGCCGAACGGGAAGATCGCGTTCGTCAGCGGGCGCCCGTCGGATGGGGTTCCGGCTCCCAATACCGGAGACGCCGGCTCGAGGATCTACGTAGCCGACTACCCGTCAGGAATCCCGGTCCAGGTCACGACGCTGCCGGAAGCGGCGACCGAGCGACACCGCCAGCCGAATTGGTCTCCCGACCACACCCGGATCGCATACGCAGCGGGGCTCTCGACCGGCAATGTCTACGCACTTTGGATCCTCGACCTTCGCGACGGGAGTCAGACCGAATTCGTCTCGGCGACGGCCGGCCTCGACCGACCGAGCTGGTCGCCGGATGGAACCAAGATCGCCTACAGCGCCGGCGGCGACCTCTGGGTGAAGGACGTCGACGACACCAATCCGGCCGACAAGGGGACGCAGCTGACCGGCACCGCCGACACCGACGAACGGCCGGTCTGGAGCCCCGACGGCAACACCCTGTACTTCAACCGAAAAGGCACGGACGTGAAAGCCACCCGAGACCTCTACAAGAAGTCTCCGGTCACCCCGGGCGGCGCCGTCCAGGCGATCGTCACCACCGCGACGGAAGACGATTGGCAGCCGGCGCTGTCTCCGGACGGAAAACGACTCTGCTACCTGAGGGGACCACAGAGCGACGCGGCCAAACTGCGGACCGTCAACGTCGATGGCACCAGCGACACTCCCTTCACCGGCGATGGGCTCACGGGTGCCCTCAACTGCGTCTGGTCGCCGGACGGGACGACGATTCTCTACACCAGCGGAGCATTTGGAAAAGGCGAACTGGTGACGAGAAACATCAACGCCGAAAACCTCGAGCCCCTGACGTCGATGAACTTCGCCGAACACTTTGACGGGAACGCGGACTGGGCGACGAACTTCCCGCCGAAATGCGACGCGAAGGACGTTCACATCGGCGTCAACCAGTTTGTCTCGGTCACCCTTTCCTGTACCGACCCCGACTTCGGGTTCGGCGCCGCACCGCCGACGCCCACCCCGCTTGAACCCGAAGCGATCGAAATCGCGATGGGACCATCCCACGGGACGATCGGAGGCATCTCGAACGGAAAGGTGATCTACACCCCGGACAAAGACTTCCAGGGGACCGACGCCTTCACATACACCGGGAGCGATGGGACCTCGAACGCGGTGCCGGCGAGCGTGACCATTCAGGTCGGCAACCCGCCCGCTCCCGACACGACCGCGCCGACGATCTCGGGCATCAAGCTCTCGGCGAAGAAGTGGCGGCTCGGCAACGGCCTGGCAAAGATCTCCAAAGCCCCGGTGGGAACGACGATCTCGTTCAATCTCAGCGAGACGGCCGGCGCGACGCTCACCTTCCAGGCCGCCAAGCAGGGCAGGAAGTCGGGAAAGAAGTGCGTGAAGCAGACAAGCGGCAACCGGAGCAAGCCGAGCTGCACTCGCTTCGTCAACGCGGGCAGCATCGAGTTCGCCGCCAGGGCAGGGCAGAACAGGGTCAGGTTCCAGGGATTGATCACGAGGTCGCGGAAACTGGCTCTCGGCGCCTACAGAGTCGTCGTCGG
>DATBHH010000101.1:0-26543 GCA_036557525.1 Solirubrobacterales bacterium
GTGCCGACGAACTCGTGGCCGACCGTGAAACCGACCTCGACCGGCACCCTGCCGTGGAAGATGTGGAGGTCGGAGCCGCAGACCCCGCTCGCCTCGACCCTGACCAGGGCCTCGTCGGGAGCGCCGACCTCGGGGTCGGGCTTCTCCTCGACCCGGACCTCGCCGGGCGCCTGGAAGGTGACGGCTTTCATCGGCGGCGCGAACCGTATCGCTCGCCCGTCAGCTCAGCCGACCGGGACGCGCGGGACCTGGAAGCGGCCGAGCTCGGCGCCGGGGCTGGCGGTCTCGGCGATCCGCGCTTCGAGCGCCAGCTCCTTCTCGAAGTCGGCCTCCTCGCCGTGCCGGAAGGAGACGTCCTTGCCCTCGAGCAGCTCGATGAAGATTTCGACGAAGCGCTCGTCGAGCTGCTCGCCGGCGACACGGCGCAGCTCCTGGATCGCGTCGTAGCTCGAGACCGGCGCCCGGTAGGAGTCGCGGGCCGTCATCACGTCGTAGGTGTCCGCAACCGAGATGATCCGCGCCAGCTCCGGAATTTCGTCGCCTCGCAGCCCCCGCGGGTAGCCCTTGCCATCGATCCGCTCGTGGTGGGCGAGGATGATGTCGGCGACGGGCCCGTAGCCGTCGAGCGAGGAGACGACCCGGGCGCCCTGCTGCGGATGGCGGCGGATCAGCATCCAGTCTTCGTCGGTGAGCGGGACGTTCGCCTTCAGGATTCGGTCGGGAAGGATGAACTTGCCGATGTCGTGAAGCAGCGCAGCGATGTGGACGAGCTCCTCCTCCCGGCGCGAGAAGCCGGCCCGCTGGGCGATCGCCCGCGAGTAGCGTGCCACCGCCGCCGAGTGGCGGGCCGTCATCTGGTCGCGCAGGTCGAGGGTGCGCAGCAGGGCGCTCAACATCCCGACCTGGAAGCTGGCCAGCTGCTTGGTCCGGACCTCGAGCTCCTGCGCCCTCTCCTCCGACTTCAGCAGAGCGCCGAGCAGGTACTGGAAGATGACCAGGACGATCCCGAACAGGGCGACGCCGGCGAGGCCGATCTGGCTGTAGATGAACGCGACACCGACCGCCATCAGCGCCGCGGCAAGCTCCGAGGGGAGGAGCGGAACCAGCGACGTCCGCACCTTGTCGAGGAAGGAGCTTCGTTCGAGATAGCACGTGTAGGAGGCGATCATCGAGAAGTTGAGGGCAAGCGCGACCAGGAAGACGCCGAAGACGAGGCCGTAGTAGATCGGGTCGGAGGGAGTGATTCCCGTCGCCTCCACCGTTTCGTGGAATGCGGTGCCGACGATGACCGGGAACGTGATGTAGGTCAGGAGATTGAAGAAGAAGTCGTTCCACTTTTCGCGGAACCGCAGCCAGCCGGCGATGATCGAGATGACTCCGATCAGGGCAGCGGGGGTGCCGCCGAGGAAGACCATCGCGAGGACGAGGGCGAGGAAGTTCCCCGAGATCTTCAGCCGGGATTCCATCTCGATCGACGTCACGTCGCTGAAGATCGAGAAGCCGAGCAGGATGGCGAACAGGCCCGTGTCCCAATTGGCGTAGGGGATCCGCCAGATCGCCACGGCGATCGCGATGATCAGGACGATCATCAGGATCGCGTTGCTCAGACGTGTGGGCCGCTCGGTTTGCATGGGTGGCGCGCTGATCTCGGTATCGCCAGGTCGACAGCCGTTCTGAAGCATTTCGCTGGTCGCAATATGCTTCCTCCGACTGGCTGCCGGCTTGCGACGATCGCAACCTTCGGCTGCAAGGTAGAGGGTGGCCGTCGAGTCGGCAACCCTGCGTAGATCAACTGGCCAAGACCTTGCATTTGGGGCAAATACGGCCGATTTGCCCCTTAAACGCGCAAACGACTCCTGAAGGGAGCCTGAAAGCCCTTGACTGCGAGCCCCCCGAAGGGGCTCTCACCTACCAATCAAGTCTTACCTTTTGTAGCCCATGACCAGCTCCTTCTCTCGCCGGACAAAATCGATCATCTGCATAGGTTGGGGCAAAGATCGATTCGCTTGCTGGCAGGTTTGTAGCACATTTTGGCTGAAACTTGTGCAAGTGCACCAGAACTTGTGCAAAGCCGTGCAGATTTAGATGGGATCCCCGCGCCTGACAGACCCGCTTCGCCGCCCGGCCTTCCGCCGCCTGGTCCTCTCCTACGCCGTCAACGAGCTCGGCGACTGGCTCGGGATCGTCGCCCTCTCGGTCCTCGTCTTCGAGCAGACCGGCAGCGCGATGGCGACGACCCTGCTGTTCATCGGGACCGGGTTCGTGCCCGCGCTGCTGACGCCGTTGGTCGTCGCCAGGCTCGAGCGGCCACCGCCCCGACTCGTCCTGCCGGCGCTCTACGCGACCGAGGCAGCGGCATTCGCCGCCCTGGCGCTCCTGGCCGACAACTTCTCGCTCGCCGCCGTGGTCGCGGTGGCGACGGTCGACGGCGCGCTGGCGCTGACCGCGAAGTCGCTGACGCGGTCGGTCAGCGCGGCGATGCTCGAGCCCGAGGGGGAGCTCAGGGCCGGAAACGCGATTCTGAACGTCGCCTTCACCGGCGGCGCCGCCGTCGGGCCGGTCCTCGCCGGTGCCGTCATCGCCGCCTTCGGCATTCAGTCGGCGTTGCTGCTCGACGCGGTCTCCTTCTACGCGATCGGGTGGATCATGCTCACCGCCCGCCCGCTCCCCCATGCGGAATCCGAACCCGGCCGCCTCAGCCAGCGGGTGCGGGCCGGGGCCGGGTACATCCGCCACAACCAGACCCTGAGGAGGCTGCTCGCGGCGCAGGCGGTCGCCTTCGTCTTCTTCTCGGCGGTGATCCCGATCGAGGTCGTCTTCGCCAAGGACACGCTGGGGGCGGGGGACACCGGCTACGGCTTCCTGCTCGGCAGCTGGGGGGTCGGGATGGTCGTCGGCAGCATCGTCTTCGCCGCGCTGCGGCGGGCCCCGCTGCCGATCCTCCTGTTCTTCAGCACGATCGCCGTCGGGGCCGGGTACCTGGGAACCGGCGCGGCGCAGACGCTCGCGATCGCCTGCCTCGCCTCGGCCGTCGGCGGCGCCGGCAACGGGGTCCAGTGGGTTGCGGTGATGAGCGCCGTCCAGGAGCTGACGGTCCCGACGATGCAGGCGCGGGTGATCGGAGTGCTCGAATCGATCGGGTCGGCGGCGCCGGGGATCGGCTATGTCCTCGGCGGCCTGATCGCGACCGGGCTGACCCCGCGGGCGACGTTTCTCCTCGCGGGCGCCGGGGTGGTGGCGACGGCGGTCGTGGCGGCTCCGCTGCTCGGCACCAGGTGGCCGCTCGCGCCCAGGCCCGACGCCGGCGTCGCTCCGGGCTCGGTTGACGCCCCCGGCGAGACTATCCTGGAGTTGATCCCCGGCGGAAGGTCCACCGCATCAGACGGCGAAAAACCGACCCAACCCAACTCGGAGGTCAGGCGTTGAGAAAGCTTGCGGCAATACTGGCGGTTCCGGTCCTCTTCGTTGGGGCGGGCGTTGGCCTCGCCTCCTGTGGCAGCAGCGGCGAATCCGGGGGCAAGGAAGGCGGGACGCTGATCGGCACCTTCACCGGCTTCCCCGACTACCTCGACCCGGCCCTCTCATACACGGCCGAAGGCTGGACCGCGATGTGGAACACCTACATCCCGCTCCTCACCTACGCCCACGCCGGCGGCGTCGCGGGAAGCAAGGTCATTCCCGGCCTCGCGACGGAAATGCCGAAAATCACCAACGGCGGCAAGACCTACACGCTGATGCTGACCAAGGGCCTCAAATACTCGGATGGGACCCCGATCAAAGCCTCCGACTTCAGGTTCGCCGTCGAACGGATGATCAAGCTCAATTCGGGCGGCTCCCCGTTCTACACGTCGATCGTCGGCGCGGAACAGTTCCAGAAGACCAAGAAGGGCCCGATCCCGGGAATCAAGACGAACGACAAAACCGGGGAAATCGTGATCAACCTGACCGAACCGCGCGGGACCTTCAACAACGAGCTCGGGCTGCTGTTCGTCGCGCCGCTTCCCCCCGACACGCCGATCAAGAACCTGACCGGGGACCCGCCGCCGGCGAGCGGGCCCTACGAGATCGTCAGCTCCGAACCGGGCGAAGGCTGGAAATACGAACGCAACCCGGAGTGGACCAAGAACAACTCGAAGCTCCTGCCCGAACTGCCGAGCGGCCACGTCGACAAGATCGACGTCAAGCTGGTCCGCAACAGCGCGACCCAGGTCAGCGAAGTCGAACGGGGCACGACGCAGTGGATGCAGTCGCTGATCCCGCCCGGCCTCTACCAGCAGACCGTCAGCAAGTTCAAGGGCACCCAGCTGCGCGAAGAGATAGTTCCGAACGTCTACTACTTCTGGATGAACATGACGAGGGCGCCGTTCAACAACCTCAAGGTGCGTGAAGCGGTGAACTACGCGATCAGCAGCGAAGCGATGGAACGGATCTACGCCGGCTCGCTCAAACAGCTGCGGCAGGTCCTCCCGGAAGGCATTCCGGGCCACAAGACGTTTGACCTCTATCCGTACAACATGGCGAAGGCGAAGAGGCTGATCGCCGAAGCCAATCCCTCCGACACCAACATCACGGTCTGGACCGACAGCGAACCGACCCAGGAAGAAGCCGGCGCCTACTACCAGGACCAGCTGAAGAAACTCGGGTTCAACTCGAAGCTGAAAGTCATAAACCCCGACGACTACTTCACGATCATCGGCAACAAAACCACGCCCGACCTCGACACCGGCTGGGTCGACTGGTACCAGGACTACCCGCACCCGAATGACTTCTTCCAGCCGCTGCTGGCCGGCGAAAGCATCCTGCCGACCAACAACAACAACTTCGCCAACATCGACGACCCGAAGCTGAACGCGAAAATCGCCAGGCTCCGGACAGAACAGCTCGGGCCGAAGCAGGAAGCCGAATACGCCGGATTGGACAGGGAATACATGGAACAGGCGCCCTGGGCGCCCTACGGCCAACGGACCCTGACCACTTTCGTTTCGAGCGAAATCGACCTCGACAAGATCATCTTCAACCCGACGTTCGGGCAGGATCTGACGAGCTTCCAGTTCAAGTAGCCGTTACGGCTGGTTCACAATAGTTGCGTGGCCACCGAGCTCCAACCCGCCCCGGTGGACGGGGTCGAGTCGATCGATGGAGCGCCGGCTGGCCGCAGTCCCTGGCGCCTCGCCCTGGCGCGGCTGCTGCAGAATCGAGTCGCGCTCGCGTTCCTCGGGCTCTTCGTCCTGATCGTCGTCTTCTGCCTCGCCGCCCCGCTCTGGAGCACGCACGTCGCCGAAACCGGCCCTAACGACACGCACACGCTCGAAAAGGTCACGGTCGACGGCGAAAAGCGCGACGTCGTCAGCCCCGACGGGCAACCGATCGGGCCCGTCTGGCTCAAGGCGGGCGGCAAATTCTTCCTCGGCGCCGACGGGCGCCTCGGCCGCGACGAGATGGTCCGGCTGATGTACGGGGGGCGGACCTCGCTCTTCATCAGCCTCGCCGCCGCGCTGGTGACGACGCTGCTCTCGATCGTGCTCGGGCTCATGGCCGGCTACTACCGCGGCTGGATCGATGCCGTCATCGCCCGCGGCCTCGACATCATCTGGGCCTTCCCCGTGGTGCTGCTCGGCATCGCGCTGGGGACCGCGCTGGCGGTCGGCGGGCTCCAGATCGGCCCGATCTCGATCTCCGGAACCTCGATCTGGATCCCGACGCTGATCATCGGCGTCGTCTACGTCCCCTACATGGCGCGGCCGCTGCGCGGCGAGGTGCTCGCCCTGCGCGAGAAAGAGTTCGTCGAGGCCGCGGTCGCCCAGGGGGCGGGGCCGCTGCGGGTGATGTTCGGCGAGCTGCTGCCGAACCTGTGGTCGACGATCATCGTCTTCTTCGCCCTCAACATCGCCAACAACATGCTGCTCGAGTCGGCGCTCTCGTTCCTCGGCGCCGGCGTCCAGGCCCCGAACTCCTCCTGGGGGACGATGATCTCCACCGGCTTCGAGCTGATCCAGAGCGCGCCGCTGCTGACGATCCTGCCGGGGGCGATGATCCTGCTCACGGTCCTCTCGCTGAACGTGTTCGCCGACGGCCTCCGCGACGCGCTCGACCCGAAATCCAGGGTGCGGCTCGAGGTCGAGGCCCATTCCGGCCTCATCGAGCCCGAGGGGCCGGCCGTCTGATGGGCCGCTTCATCGTCCGCCGGATCGCCGGGATGATCTTCGTCCTGTTCGCGATCTCGGTGATCGTCTTCCTGATCTTCAACGTGATCCCGAACTCCGAACCGGCGCAGAGGATGGCGGGGAAGAACGCGACGCCGCAGCTCGTCGCGGCCATCAAGAAGGACTGGGGGTTCGAAGACCCGCTGCCGCAGCAGTACCTGACAACGATGAAGAAGATCTTCACCGGCGAACTGATCTCCTACAGCAACCAGCTCAACGTCAACGAACAGATAAAGAAGGGGCTGCCGGCGACGTTCTCGCTCAGCATCGGCGCGGCTGTGATCTGGATGTTCTTCGGGGTCATCTTCGGCTACCTCTCGGCGGTCCGGGCCGGCGGGCTGACGGACCGGCTCCTGACCGTGGTCGCGATCGTCGGCATCTCGATGCCGGTCTTCGTCCTCGCCGCTGTCTTCCTCAAGTACCTGGCCTTCGACACGGGGATATTCCCGGCGGGCGGCTACGTCAAATTGACCGAAGAACCGATCGAATGGGCCTACCACCTGATCCTCCCGTGGACGACCCTGGCGATCATCTACGTCGGCTTCTACAGCCGGGTGCTGCGCTCGAACATGCTCGACGCGATGGGCGGCGACTATGTTCGCACGGCGCGGGCGAAGGGGCTGACCGAGCGCCAGGTGATGCGGCGGCACGTCCTGCGCAACTCGCTGATCCCGATCGTGACCCTCTTCGGCCTCGACTTCGGCGCCGTCGTCTTCGGCGGCGCGATCCTCACCGAAGCGATCTTCAGCCTCAACGGGGTCGGCGACTATGCGTACCAGTCGACGGTCAATCTCGACCTGCCGCCGATCATGGCGGTCACGCTCTTCGGCGCCTTCTTCGTCGTCCTCTTCAACGCCCTCGTCGACATCGCCTACGCGTACCTCGACCCGCGGGTGAGGTTGGGGGAGTCGGCGCAATGAGCGGGCCGATCCTGAGCGTCGACGACCTCCGTGTCGGGTTCGTCACCGAAGCGGGGCGGCTGCAGGCGGTCGACGGCGTCTCCTTCGACCTCGCCGCCGGCGAGGTCCTGGCGATCGTCGGCGAGTCCGGTTCCGGGAAGAGCGTCACCGCGCAGTCGATCATCGGCCTGACCAGATCGCCGAACGCGCGGATCGAGGGCTCGGTGAAGCTGCACGGCGAGGAGCTGATCGACCTCGGCGAGGCCGATCTGCAGAGGATCCGCGGCGCTCGGATCGCGATGGTCTTCCAGGACCCGATGACCTCGCTCAATCCCGTCTACCGGGTCGGCGACCAGATCGTCGAGGCGGTCCGCGCCCACCGGCGTACGAGCGAGAAGGACGCCCGCGCGCTGGCCGTCGAGATGCTCGACTCGGTTGGAATCCCGAGCCCGGAGATGCGGGTGAAGTCCTACCCCCACGAGCTTTCGGGAGGGCAGCGGCAGCGGGCGATGATCGCGATGGCGCTCGCGCTCGAGCCCGAGGTGCTGATCGCAGACGAGCCGACCACGGCCCTCGACGTCACGATCCAGGCCCAGATCCTCGACCTGCTCAAGCGCCTCAACCGCGAACGCAACCTGGCGACCCTGCTGATAACCCACGACCTCGGCGTGGTGGCCGAAGTCGCCGACCGCGTGCTCGTGATGTACGCCGGCCGGATCGTCGAGCGGGGCGGCCTCGACGACATCTTCTACGACCCGCAGCACCCCTACACATGGGGCCTGCTCGGCTCGCTCGCGCGGATCGATCAGGAGCGAACGGACCGGCTGCCGCAGATCAGGGGCGTCCCGCCCTCGCTGGTCGGGCTGCCCCCGGGCTGCGCGTTCAGGCCGCGCTGTCCGCACGCGTTCGATCGCTGCACCGAGATGCCCGACCTGGGCTCGCGGGTTGACGGCGAGGCGGATCATCTCGACCGCTGCTGGCTCGAGCCCGAGCGCAAGCGCGAGCTGCGCCAGGTCGAGGGCAGGATCGGGCTCGAGGAGCCGGTGTGAGCGCGGAGCGAGCAAGCGTCCATCTCTGCCTCTTCGCGCCGCGAGCGAAGCGCGAGGTATTGGCGTGAGCGCGCAGCCGCTGCTCGAGGTCGAGGACCTCGTCAAGCACTTCCCGATCAAGCGGGGCCTGCTGATCGACCGCCAGGTCGGCGAGGTCAAGGCGGTCGACGGCGTCAGCCTCTCGATCGGGCGCGGCGAGACGCTCGGGTTGGTCGGGGAGTCCGGCAGCGGCAAGTCGACGCTCTGCCGGGTAGCGCTCCAGCTGTTGAAGCCGACCGCGGGCTCGGTGCGATTCGAAGGCCGCGAGATCGCCGGGCTCAGCCGCCGCGAGATGCGGCCGCTGCGCCGCCAGATGCAGATGGTCTTCCAGGACCCCTACGCCTCGCTCAATCCGCGCAAACGGGTCAGCCAGATCATCGGCGACCCGCTGCGGCGGCAGGGCGTCGGATCTTCCGCCGAGCGGCGCCGGCGCGTCCACGAGCTCCTCGAGCGGGTCGGCCTCTCGTCCGAGCACTACGACCGCTACCCGCACGAGTTCTCGGGCGGTCAGCGGCAGCGGATCGGGATCGCCCGGGCGCTGGCGCTGCGGCCGACCCTGATCGTCGCCGACGAGCCGGTCTCGGCGCTCGACGTCTCGATCCGAGCCCAGATCGTCAACCTCCTCGCCGATCTCCAGGACGAGTTCGGGCTCAGCTACCTCTTCGTGGCTCACGACATCGCGATCGTCCGCCACGTCTCCGACCGGATCGCCGTCATGCACGACGGCAAGATCGTCGAGCAGGGAACGGCGGACCAGGTCTGCGAGAGCCCGCGCGACCCCTACACCCGGACGCTGCTGTCCGCGGTTCCGATTCCCGATCCCCGCGAGGCGCGCAGCCGTGGCGCTTCCGCTTAGCCCCCCGATCAAGCCGCAGCTGGCGAAGACGCGCAGGGAGCTGCCGCGGGGTAAGGAGTGGGCCTACGAGCAGAAGATGGATGGCTTCCGGGCGATCGTGTTCGTCGATGGCGACGACGTCTACATCCAGTCGCGCGGCGCGAAATCCCTCGGCCGCTACTTCCCCGAGCTGCGCTTCGCCCCGGGCCGCTACATCCTCGACGGCGAGCTCGTGATCCGCGACGGAGACGGCGGGGTCGAATTCGACGCCCTGCAGAGCCGGATCCACCCGGCGGAGTCGCGGATCAACCTTCTCTCGAAGGAGATCCCGGCCGACTACATCGCCTTCGACCTGCTCGCGGAGGACGACGAGTCGCTGCTCGATGCGCCCCTGCGGGACCGCCGGTCCCGGCTCGAGGCCCTCGCCTCCCGCACCGGGGTCGAGGTCAGCGAGCTCAGTCCCGACCCGGCGCGGGCCGAGGAATGGATGAGGAACACCGAGGGCGCGATGGCGAAGGAGCTCGACGCGCCCTACGAGCCGGGCAAACGGCGCGGGATGGCGAAGGTTAAGCGCGAGCGCGAGATCGACTGCGTCGTCCTCGGCTGGCGGCCGGGGAAGGAGGAGGGAACGGTCGGATCCTTGATCCTCGGCCTCTACGACGGCGACGACCTCAGGCCGGTCGGCCACATCTCCGGCTTCACCGCGGCCGAAAAACGGGGCCTGCGCGAGCTGCTGGCGCCGTTCGAGACCGGCGAACAGGGAACCGCCGAGCCGAGCCGCTGGACCGGCGGCCGCGACCTCGAGTGGGTCGCCCTGCGCCCCGAGCTCGTGATCGAAGTCGGCTACGACCACGCCTCGGCCGGCCGGATCCGGCACGGCGCCAGGTTCCTCCGCTTCCGCGAGGACAAAGACCCGCGCGAGTGCCTGTTCGAGTTGCTGGATGAAGGTTGATGTGGGGGGTGTTGGAGGCCCCTACTCCGGCCAAGTTGCCCCGTAATGACGGGGCAACTTTCTAGAACAGGGCCTCCTGCGGGAGCGGGTGCTCTGGCGCCGGCGCCGTCTCCGGCTTCGCGATGTGGGTTGGCCTCGGTCGCCGATTGGATTCACTTCTGGCCCGGGGGCGGCCCCAGCCGCGGACGGCGCGGGTGGCGCGCCGGCGCTGGGCCGGACGGAGGTAGGCGCGGCTCGAGTAGAGGGACTCGTATTTCGGGATCAGGTCGGGGCGTTTTTCCTCGAGCCAGGCGAAGAACACGTCGCGGACCTCGTCGCGGAGGTGGAGCGCGACGCCCCCGAGGAACGTCGCCCCGGCCTCGCGGGCGCGCTCGACGATCGGCTGCACCTGCTCGGGGCTGTCGTTGATCCCGGGCATCAGCGGCGCTATCAGCACCCCCGACTCGATCCCGCGGCGGCGCAGCTCCGCCACCGCCTCGAGTCGCGCCTCGGGGCTCGGCGTGTGCGGCTCGGTCTCCCGCCACACCTTCTCGTCGAGGGTCGGAATCGAGAGATTGACCGAGACCGGCAGCCGCTTCGACATCCGCTCGTAGAGCTCGACGTCGCGCATCACGAGCGGCGACTTGGTCAGGACCGAGATCGGCGTCTTCGCCCTCTCCAGCGCCTCGATGATCTCCGGCATCATCTTGTAGCGGCTCTCGACCCACTGATAGGGGTCGGTGTTGGTCCCGAGCGCCACCAGCTCCTGCTTCCAGGTGGGCCGCGCCAGCTCCGCCCGGACCAGCTCCGGGACGTTGACCTTGACGACGATCTCACGCTCGAAATCGCGGCCCGCGTTCATCCCCAGATAGGTGTGGGTTCGGCGAGCAAAGCAGTAGGCACAGGCATGCGTGCATCCCCGATAGGGGTTGATCGTGTAGTTGAACCCGTAGCGGCCTCCGGGCACATGGTTGATCGCCGAACGAGCGCGGACCTCGTGGAAGTTGATCCCCATTGCCTCAGGAGCGTCAAAGGTGCGGATGACGCTGCCGTCGCCGACCCCTGGGAGCCTCAGGTCGTTCTCCGTCTTGAGCTCGTCCCACCTCATACGAACACATGTTCGCATAGGCCCCGGACGTCGCCTACGGGCCGCGGGCGCTCTCGGCCTGCATGAATTCGTCGAGCTGGGCGCGGGCCTTGCGGCGCGCCGCGTTTCGAAGCGGCGGCAGCAGCCCGACCGCGATCCCGGACGGCCCCAGGGCCTGGCGCGCCCAGCGCCGGAAGTCGAACTCGTCGACATGGTCGGCGATCAGGCCGTCGGCGAAGCGGAAGCTCGCCCTGATGTCGTTGACGACGGGGCGCCCGGTGGAGAACGTGTAGCGCGCGATCCAGTGGGCGCTGCCGCGGTCCTCGCCGGCGTCGTGCTCGCGGAGGTCGATCTCGAGATCGGTCGCACGCTCGGTCAGCATCCGCCACATCGATCCGACCTCATCCCCCTCCAGATCGCCGAAGGCCGGATCGCGGAAATGCGCCTCGTCCGCGTAGCAGGCGGTCATCTCGGCGCCGTCGCAGCGCCCGAGGGCCTCGTAGAAGCGCTCGATCAGGGCCCGATGGTCGTCGGCGCTCATGCTCGGCTAGGGAAGCTCGCCGCGGATCACGTAGCGGAGAACGTCGACCGCCTGCTCCGCCGTCCGCGCGGTCCCCTGGGCGGCGCGGTCGACCTCCTTCAGCGCGTGGTCGAGCTCGGCGTCGTGCAGGGTGATGTACGGCTTGCCGAGGGCGGCGGCGTAGCCGGCGTCGAAGGCGGCGTTCCACTGCCGGTATCTGTCGCCGAAGCGGACGATGACGATATCGGCCGCCCGAATCAGCGTCTGCGTCCTTATCGCGTTGACGCCGGCGCCCATGTGGTCGCGCCAGAAGGGCTCGCTCTCCACGCCGAGGGTGCCGACGCCGGCGTCGTCGGAGGCGGCATGGTCGGTGACCGGGGCCGAGAACTCGACCGGCAGGCCTGACGCTCTCGCGCCGGACTCGATCCGCTCGCGCCAGTCGGAGTGGATCTCGCCCGATAGGTAGACCGGCCAGGTGCGGTCGGTCATCGGCCCCCGTTCTCGTCGCCCAAAATCACGTTTTCCATCCTAGAGATGGACAACTTGATTGAGATCGCCGGCCGCGCTACAATATTTGACGTGAACGTAAGGAATAGATTTCAGCGTCGGCGATCGACCTTCGGAGTCGACGCCGGCCACGAGCACTACCGATGGTGGGCGCTCTCCTGCACCAGCCTCGGAATGCTCCTCGTCGCCACCAACTCCGGAACGCTGATCATCGCCCTCCCGGACCTCGAGCGCTCGCTCGGGACCTCGCTGCTCGAGCTCGTCTGGGTGATCCTCGCCTACATGATCTCCTCGACCGTGCTGGTTCTGACCGCCGGACGCCTCTCCGACCTCTTCGGCCGCAAGTCGGCCTTCGTCGGCGCCTTCATCGTCTTCGGCCTCGCCTCGCTCGGCGCCGGCTTCTCCTCGTCGGGGACCGAGCTGATCCTCTGGCGGATCGTCCAGGGGATCGGCGGCGCGTTCATCTTCGCCAACGGCCCCGCCCTCGTCACCGACGCCTTTCCCAAGGAGCAGCTCGGCGTGGCGATGGGGACGAACACGATGGTCGCGGCGATCGGGCTCGTGATCGGCCCGGTCCTCGGCGGCGCCCTGGTCTCGATCTCGTGGCATTGGGTCTTCTGGTTCAACGTCCCGCTCGCGATCGCCGGCGCGGTCTGGGCGGCGATGGTGCTCCGCGAGCTCGCCTCGCGCGACCCCGTCCGCGGCCTCGACCTGGCCGGGACGGCGACTTTCGTCCTCGGCCTCACCGGCCTCGTCTACGGGATCTCGCGCGGTGGAATCTCCGGCTGGGACGACACGCTCGTGATCGGGTCGTTGATCGCCAGCGCCGTCCTGCTGCCGCTCTTCGTCCTGATCGAGGCCCGCGGCAGCGCCCCGATGCTCGACCTCAGCATCTTCCGCAACCGGATGTTCTCCGCCGCGACCGGCGCCGCCTTCATCAACGGCCTCTCGCGCTTCGCCCTCCTCTTCATCTTCGTCTTCTACTTCCAGGGCGCCCAGGGTGACGACCCGATAACCGCCGGGATCAAGCTGGCGCCGATGGCGATCGGGATGCTCGTCGCCTCGCCCCTCGCCGGGATCTGGGCCGACCGCCACGGCTCGCGGATGCTGGCCGCGCTCGGGATGGTCGTCGGCGCTGTGGCGCTCGCGGGGATGACGACCCTGGAGGCAAACAGCCCCTACTGGCAGAGCATGCTCTGGCTCGGCCTCGTCGGGATCGGCTCGGGGATGTTCAACTCGCCGAACACCGCGGCGATGATGGGCACCGTCCCGGCCGACCGCCGCGGGATCGCCGCCGGGGCGCGGACGATGCTGCAGAACACCGGCGCCGTGATCTCGATCGCCTTCGTCCTTGCGATCGTCACCTCGGCGGTTCCGCAGAAAGTCCTGTTCGCGATCTTCTCTGGCCTCGCCTCCGGCCTGACCGAAGCCCAGCTCCAGCCTTTCATCCACAACATGCATACCGCGCTCTGGGTGCTGGCGGCGACCTCGGTCGTCGGCGCCGGCGTCTCGCTTCTGCGCCCCCGCCATGTCGAGGCCGTCGGGCCCGCGGCGACCGAGGAGGCGATTCTCGAGGAGGTGCGGGCGACCCCATGAGCGAGGAGAAGCTGAGGATCGGCGAGGTCGCGAAGCTGACCGGCACGACGCCGCGGACGATCCGCTACTACGAGGAGCTCGGCCTCCTTCCCGCCGCCGGCGACCGCGAGCCCGGCGCCCACCGGACCTATGAGCCCGGCGACGTCGAGCGTCTGACCGAGCTGCTGCGACTCAAGGACCTGCTCGGCGTCTCGCTCGAGGAGCTGAAGGAGCTGGTCAGCGCCGAGGACGCCCGCGCTGCGCTGCGCCGCGAGTGGCAGGCCGGAGTCGAGGACCCGGTCCGGCGTCGCGAGATCCTCGACGAGTCGTTGAGCCACATCGCCAAGCAGCTCGAGCTGGTGCGTCGCCGCCGCCAGGAGATCGAGAAGCTGGAAGAGGAGCTGATCGCCCGGCGGCGCCGGGTCCGGTCGCTCAGCCGGTCTGCTCCTCGAAGTGCTTACTGAGCATCGTCACCTGGCCCTGGTAGTTGGATCCGAGGTCGGCTCCGTAGAGACGCTCGGCCGGCGCCGAGGTCCGCTCCAGGGCCAGCTTGCAGACCGGCTGGCGGTGCTCGACCATGAACGAGACGTCGCGGGCCCGCACCTCGAGCGCAGCGCGGCTGCCGTGGCGGTCGCCGGCCTGGTCGTAACCGAACCCGGGGTCGAAGAACCCCGCGTAGTGGGTCCGGAGCTCGCCGGCGGTCGGGTCGTAGGCCATCATCTCGGCGGCGATCTGGGGAGGGATGCAGACCCCCTCGGCGGAGAGCAGCAGGTAGAAGATCTCGGGCTCGAGCACGATCCTCCCGCCTGACTCGGGGAAGACCGGGTCCCAGTAGTCGGTCCAGCGGTAGGCGCGGACACGCGATAGGTCGATCGGCAGGCTGTTCTTCTTCGCCCGGTAGCCGACGATCCGGTCGCTCGGGCCCGAGAGGTCGACGCTGAGGAAGAGCCCGTCGGCGAGCGCGAGCTCGGACTCCCGCAGCGCGTGCGAATCGAGGTAGAGCAGCGGGAACTCGGCCTGGAGGCTGCGGATCTCCTCGTCGTCGAGGCGGACGTCGCCGCGCGCGAGGCGGAGCTGGTTGAGCGAGAGCCCGCTCTGGACCTGAATCGCGAACGATCGCGGCACGACCTCCAGGTAGAGGCGCCCCTGGTATCCGGGCCGGATCTCGTCGAAGCGGTGATGGCGGTCGGTGAGGACGCGGGTGAAGACGTCGAGCCGGCCGGTCGAGCTCTTCGGGTTCGCCTTCGCCCGGACGTCGTCGGGAAGCGCGAGCTCCTCTATCAACGGCACCAGGTAGGGCCGGTCGCGCTCGAGGACCGCGCCGTCGCGGAGGTCGATCCGCTGGAACGCGAGCCCCTCGATCTTCTGCTCGACCGTCGAGTCGATGTCCGGGAGGAAGCTGCAGCGAAGCGCCCAGGCGAAGTCTCCGAGGCGGAGGTCGATGCTCGCCGGCTGGATCGCCTCCGGCCGGATCCGGTAGTCCCCCGAGTTGACCCACTCAGCCTCGATCGCCCTGGCGAGCTCCTGCGAGGGCAGCACCCCGGCCGGTGCCTCCCGCGCCGGCTCGCCGGCGATCCCGGCGGCAGCGGTCTCAGCCTCGCTCATGGTTGGCGAAACTACCGCTTGCCACGGCCGCTCTTCGGGTTGCCCTTCGCCTTGCGGGCGGCGCGCCGCAGGGTTCGCTCGCTCTCCTTCTCGACCGCCTCCCCCATCGCGATCTTGAACATCGCCAGCACCGTGCCCGCGGCGAGCGGGCGCAGCCGTTCCAGCGCCTCGCTCATCCGCTGCCAATCCTGCTCGGGGTGGCCGGCCTTCTCGAACGGCTCCCAGAGCTCGGAGGTGAACAGCTGGACGAAGGCCCGGGCCGAGCCGTCGGCGTGGCGTTTCAGCTTTTCGGCGACCGCCAGCGCGGCCTCCGGCCCGATGCCGAGGCCGGCGAGCTCGGCCGCGGCGCTCAGCACGCTGGGGCTGATGACCTCGATCCGGCCGTCGGGGAGGGTGCGGATGATCCCCAGCCTTTCGGCTCGCTCGCGACGCTCCGGGTTAGCGCCTTCGCCCCAGATGCCCGCGATCTCGCCGGGGTCGACGATCTCGGGCGCCTCGTCTTCGAACGGTGCCCGCAGCTGCCGGGTGAAGTCGGAGATCGCCGACGCCGAGCCGTCGCCGCTTTCCAGCACTCGGCGGATCGCCTCGAGGTTCAGCCCGTCCGCCTGCATCTCCCGGGTCAGCTCGATCCGGACGACGTGCTCCTCGTTGTAGTAGCCGGTCCGGCCGCGGACCACCGGCGGCGGCAGCAGACCGCGCGTCTGGTGGGCGCGGATGTTGCGGACCGTCATCCCCGTCCGCTCCGCCAGCTCCCTGATCGTCATCTCGCCCTCGGCAGGCTTCGCCATCTGCCTCTCCCTAGCCCATCGTAAGCCGCAGTCGCTGGCCGTTCATCTCGGCGGCGCCGTCTGAACAGAGGAATGCGATCGCGTCGGCGATGTGCTCGGCCGGGGTGAAGTTGGGGAACTCCTTTCCCGGGCTCTCCTCCCGCATCTGCCGGGTCAGGATCGCGTCGACGACGACGATGTTGGCCGTGGCTCGCGCGTCGGCGAAGCCGTCGGCGTATGCCAGCGTCCAGGCCTCGGCCGCGGCCTTGGCGGCGGCGTAGGCCGCGTTGGTGTTCGACGGGGCCTGCGCCTGCTTGGCTGAGACGAGGACGAAGCGCCCGTTCTCGCTCGCCGCGAGCGCGTCGTGGAAGGCCCGCGTCGTGTGCTGGACGGTGCGGATCAGCAGGTCGTGCAGCAGCGACCAGTCCTCGAGCGGCTCCAAATGCAGCGGCTGGCCGCCGCGCCAGCCCCCAACCAGGTGCAGCAGCCCGTCGACACCCCCGAAGCGCTCGAGGAGAGCGTCGCGCCACTTCGCCGTGGCGCCCTCGTCGAGGAGGTCGACCGCGCGACCGTCCCAGCGGTCCTCGGGCAGGCCGACGGCCCTCCCGACCTGGTCCACCGACTCCTGGTCGCGATTGCAGCCGCAGACCGTCGCCCCCGCCTCCCCGAGGCGCGCGGCGACGACCGGGCCGAGGCCGCCGCCGACACCGGCGATGGCGATCACGCGGCCATCGAGTTCGGGAGCGCTCATCGGTGGATCATCGTCGATGCCTTGACGCGTCGCATCCGATATTGACCCCACCTGAATGTGGTCGATGTCGGATGGGTGGCGGATGGGGGAGACAGGATTCGAACCTGTGTAGGCAGAGCCAACTGGTTTACAGCCAGTCCCCTTTAACCACTCGGGCACTCCCCCAGGGACGCGGTGGCGATTCTAGAGGCTTGCCTGGGTCTGAGATACTCGCGCCCGATGCCCAGCGACCGCTTCTACGCGCGCCTTTCGATGTCGCTCGGGGCGACCGGGCTGCGCTGGATCGGGAAGCTCAACACGCCCCTCTATCGCCTTTCCGGCGGGCGGATCGGCGGCAAGGTCGGCAGGGCGCCGGTTCTGTTGCTGACGACGACCGGGCGCAAATCGGGCCGGCCCCGCACCTGCCCGGTCGTCTACCTCGAGGAGGACGGGCGGTTCGTCGTCATCAACACCAATGCCGGCAACGCACCGGCGCCGGCCTGGTCGCTGAACCTGAGGGCGAATCCCGACGCCGAGGTCGAGATCGGCGATGACAGACATCGGGTGCGGGCGAGGATCGCCGGGGGCGAGGAGCGTGCCGACCTCTGGCGCAAGCACAACGTCCAGTATTCGGGCTTCGACGAATATGCCGAGAAGCTCGGCCGCGACATCGCGGTCTTCGTGCTCGATCCGCTCTAGGCGGGGTCAGCGCGCCTCGGCCAGGTAGGCGATCTCGAGCTGGAGGGTGTAGGTCGTCTGGTGCGCGCAGCGACGGCTGCGGACCCGGCGAACGACCCGGGGCAGGCCGGTTCTCGGGTCCTGCCGAAACACCGGCCGGCTGAAGGTGCCGCAGAACTGCCCGGGACCGAACTGCCCGAGCGCGGGGTCGTAGAACGACGACCCGTATCCGTAGAACGGAGCGGTCACTTCCGAGACCGAGAAGAGCCCGCCGAGGGCGAGGCCGGCGGAGCGGGCGGCCGCCGCAGCGTTCGCCCGCGCCGCCGTCGCCGCCTCCGGCGTGACCCGGCGACGGGCGGCGAGCATCGCGAGTTTGATCGGCCGGCTGCGACGCGAGCTCCGCGGCCGAACCGGGGCGAAGGCCGACCCGTAGGCCCGGACCTCGCGCGAGGCCGCGAGTTCGGTCGCAGCGCCGACGATCGCGAACCTCACGGTCGCCACCGCGGCGACGATCGCCGACGGGCGACGGTCGGCGAACTGACCCGGCTCCCGAATCTCGATCTCCTCGGCCTGGCCGATCTCGACCCCGATCGCCGCGGCGACGGCTCTGGCCCGGATGCGGGCGTTCCGCACCGCGCGCGAAACGGCAACCGATCCGGCGGGCGGGGCGGCCGCGCCCTTCGTGCGCGCAAACCCGATCCCGGTGATGCTGATTCCGGGCGCCGCCTCGGATTCGGTCACCGCGGGGAGGCCGCCGGCGTACGCGGCGGCCGCCGGCAGCGCCGCCATCGCCGCCGATCCCAGGATCGCGGCGGCGATCATCCATCGCGGTGATCTCCTCATCCACTCCCAGTACGAGGGCGGGGCGCCGGGAGGTCCCGGCGCGGCTCAGCCGGTCTCGCGCAGCATCTGCGCCTCGGGCAGGCGCTGGAGCTTTTTCAGGGTGCTGTTCTCGATCTGGCGCACCCGCTCACGGGTGACGCCGAAGGTGCGCCCGACCTCCTCGAGGGTGAGGGGTTCGAGCCCGGAGAGGCCGTAGCGCAGCTCGATCACCTGGCGCTCGCGCTCGGGGAGGGCGTCGAGCGCCTTCCGCACGCCCTCCTTCTGGAGGTGTTCGCTGGCCTCCTCGAACGGCTCGGCGACCGCCTCGTCGGCGACGAAGTCGCCGAGCTCTGACTCGTCCTCGTCGCCGACCGGCTTCTCGAGCGAGACCGGCAGCTGCGCCACCCGGAGGATCTCCCGCACGTCGCCGATCGGCCAGCGCAGCTCGGCGGCGATCTCGGCCGCCTCGGGCTCGCGCCCGAGCCGCTGCACCAGCTGGCGCTCGACGTGGGCTACCCGGTTCAGCTTCTCGACCATGTGGACGGGGATCCGGATCGTCCGCGCCTTGTCGGCGATCGCCCGGGTCACGGCCTGGCGAATCCACCAGGTCGCGTAGGTGGAGAACTTGTAGCCGCGACGGTAGTCGAACTTCTCGACCGCCCGGATCAACCCGAGCGACCCCTCCTGGATCAGGTCGAGGAAGCTCAGCCCCCGCCCGAGATAGCCTTTCGCGATCGAGACGACGAGGCGCAGGTTCGCCTCCACCATCTGCCGCTTGGCGAGCATGTCGCCGCGCTCGATCCGTTTCGCCAGCTCGACCTCCTGCGCCGCGGTCAGCAGGTCGACCTTGCCGATCGATCGCAGGTACAGACGCAACGAGTCGAGGCTGGGTTCGATCGTCAGGTCGAGCTCGGGCTTTTTCGGCTGCCCGTTCGCGGTCGCCTCTTCGCGCTGCTCCTTGTAGGCGCTGACCCCGTCTTCGGAGATCACCTCGACGCCGTTCTCGACCAGGTGGGCGTGGAGGCCGGTGACCTGCTCCTTGGTCACCTCGACCTCCTCGAGGGTCGCGGCGATCTGCTCGAAGGTGAGGTAACCGCGTTCCCGGCCAAGCACTATCAGGCCCCGCAGCTCCTCCTGGTCTGCGAACGGCTGTGCACCCGAATCCTGTTCCAGTCCCTCGGGGACGGGCTCCAACGACTCGATCTCAATGCCTCCGGTGCTGCCTCTCCCTCTCCGGGGGCCGGCCCCAACGCTCCGGCCAGGCCGAAGTATAGGGAGAAAAATCTGACCGCCAAGATCCCCGGCCCTCTAACCTTCCTGGCGATGGCGAGCCATCCGACCACGGTCTCCCCGACCGCCACCGACGTGCAGGCCTCGACCCCGGAGACGATGGTCAGCCTCTCCCGCGTCGGAGTCACCGGCGTCGAGAAGGTGATCCGGGTCGAGACCGACGGCGCCGAGAACCTCTACCACGCCGACTTCGAGTGCTTCGTCGACCTCAACCCGCGCCAGGCCGGTGTCCATATGTCCCGCTTCGAGGAAATCGTCGCCGAGGCGATCGACGAGGTCGTCCTCGGCGAGGCGTTCCGGGCCGAGGTCCTCGCCGCCCACATCGCCCAGAACGTCCGCGAGCGCCAGGGCGGGCTGCGGGCCGAGGTTTCGGTCACCGCGCGCTACCCGCAGACGGTGACGACGCCGAAGAGCGGCCTTCGGACCCAGGAGATCTACTCGCTGTTCGGGACCGCGGTCGCCTCCCTGAGGGGAACCCGGACGCTGACCGGGGTCCAGGCCCAGGGAATGACCGCCTGCCCCTGCGCGCAGGAGATGATCGCCGGCGTCGCCCGCGAACGCCTCGCGGAGGGCGGCTTCGACGCCGAGCAGATCGAGACCGCGATCGAGGCGGTGCCGCTCGCGACCCACAACCAGCGCGGGATCGGCACCCTGCACATCGGCTGCCCGGAGGGCGGTCCGAGCTGGATCGACGCCCCCGAGCTGCTGCGGATCGTCGAGACCTCGATGAGCTCGGAGATCTACGAGCTGATGAAGCGCCCGGACGAGCTCGCGGTCGTCGAGAAGGCCCACGCTCACCCGCGCTTCGTCGAGGACTGCGTCCGGGAGATGCTGCGCCAGGTCGTCGAGGGCTATCCCGACCTTCCCGGCGAGGCGTTCGTGATGGCGCGGCAGGAGAACCTCGAGACGATCCACCGCCACAACGTCGTCGCCGAGCGCTACGGCAAGCTCGACGACCTCCGCAACGAGCTCGAGGGCGGCGAGCACGAGCGCCGCCACCAGACGATGCGCGAGTGGCTGGAGGCTCCGGCGACCTAGCCCGGGGCAGTTCCCGATGTCGCACTTCTTTCGACCCCTTTGAAGTAAGTACGACATCGGGGCGTTGGCGGGGCTGTCGCCTGAGGGCGAATCAATTCCGCCCGTGGCTCCGGCGGTCGGCCGTCGCCACATGCGACCGCTCAGATAGACGTCGACGGAGGTCGAAGAAGTAGTCGGCACCGCTGATCAGGGTCGCGGCGACCGCGAGGTAGACGAGGACGTCGACCCAGGCCGGGGCCGGGTCGGCGGCGATCAGGGCGAAGACGGCGGCGATCTGGAGAACGGTCTTCGCCTTGCCGAGCCAGCTGGCCGAGATGACGATGCCGCGCTCGATCGCGATTGCCCGCATCACGGTCACCGCGAACTCGCGGGCGATGATCACCATCGCCACCCAGGCCGCGAGCCGGTCGAGCGAGACCAGCGAGACGAGGGCGGCGGCGATCAGGAGCTTGTCGGCGATCGGGTCCATCAGCTTGCCGAAGGTGGTGACCGCGTCGCGGCTGCGGGCGAAGTAGCCGTCGAGGCCGTCGGTCAGCGCCGCCAGGGCGAAGACGCCGGCGGCGAGCGCATCGCCGTTCGGCGTCTCCCCGAGCAGGGCGACGACGACGACGGGCACCGCGAGGATGCGCAGCAGAGTCAGCGCGTTGGGGAGGTTCAGGGGGAACATCGGTCAGTCACTCGACGACGCGGCTGCCGCCGCATCGCGCTCGGCAAAGTATTCCTCCCCCTCGATGCTGATGTGGGGGATGAGCCGGTCGAGCCAGGAGGGGAGCAACCAGGCGCGCTTGCCGAGCAGGACCATCACCGCCGGGACGAGGAGGCAGCGGACCACGGTGGCGTCGATCGCGATCGCGACCGCCAACCCGACGCCGAACTCCTTGACCAGCGGGTTGCCGTTGAGGACGAAGCTGGTGAAGACGCAGACCATGATCGCCGCGGCCGAGGTGATCACCCTGCCGGTGTTGGCGAGCCCTTCGACGACCGCCTCCGTGGCGTCGCCGCTCGCCTTGTAGTGCTCCCGCATCTGGGTCAGCAGGAACACCTCGTAGTCCATCGAGAGTCCGAACAGGATCGCGAACATCAGCAGCGGCACGAAGCTGACGATTGGAATCGCGTGGTCGAGGCCGATCAGCGAGTGGAACCACCCCAACTGGAAGACCGCGGTCAGGACGCCGTAGGAGGCGGCGACCGAGAGCAGGTTCATCACCGCCGCCTTGGCCGGCACCAGCAGCGAGCGGAAGGCGATCAAAAGGACGATGAAGCTGAGCGCGACGACGATCGCGATCATCAGCGGCAGCTTGTCCGAGATCTGGGACGCGAGGTCGATGTAGCCCGCGGTCTGGCCGCCGACGTAGGAGGCCGCCTTGGTGCCTTCGAGGGCGTCGGGGATCGTCGTCGAGCGCAGTTCGCCGACCAGGTCGACGGTCTCGTCCTTCCACGGTGCCGATTTGGAGATCGCCGAGAAGACCGAGACCGTCCCCTGCTTGTCGAAATTCGCTTCGCTGACGGCGGCGACGTCGGCGGTGCCGTCGACGGCTTTCTGGAGCGCCGGGGTGAGCTGCTTGGCTTCGGCCGGTGAGCTGAATTCCGAGGCGATCAGGAGCGGGCCGTTGTAGCCCGGGCCGAAGCCCTCGGTCAGCCCTTCGTAGGCCTGGCGGGCGGTCGTTTCCTTCGGCAGCGCGCTGATGTCGTTCTGGCCGAGATCGAGCTGGAGGAGCGGGATCGCGAGGACGAGCAGGACCGCGGTCGCGGCGATCGCCGCCGGCCAGGGGCGCTCGGAGACGCCCTGCGCCCAGCGCCGCCAACCGTGCGGTTTTCGGTCGTCGGGGTGGGTGCGGCCGAAGCTGACCCGCAGCGAGTTGATGTGCGGGCCGAGCGCCCCGAGCATCGCCGGCAGCAGGGTCGTCGCCGCGGCGACCGCGGTGATTACGGCGATCGCGGCCGTGAACCCGAGCGTGCTCACCAGCGGGATCCCGGCGAAGGCCAGCGAGCAGAGGGCGATCACGACGGTGAAGCCGGCGAAGACCACCGCGCCGCCCGCCGTCGCCGTCGCCCTCGCGATCGACTCGCGCAGCTCCATTCCTTCGCCGAGCTGGAGTTTGTGGCGGGTGACGATGAACAGCGCGTAGTCGATCCCGACCCCGAGGCCGATCATCGTCGCCAGCGTCGCGGCGACGCTCGGCATCTGGACGACGCTCTCGAGCATCCGCAGGATCGAGAGTGCGCAGGCGAGGCCGATCACCGCCGAGAAGATCGGCAGCACCATCGCCGTCGCCGTGCCGAACGCGAACAGGAGAATGATCACCGCCGCCGTCAGCCCGATCGCCTCGCTGACCTCGGTCGAGGGTTTCGAGAGCTGCTGGCCGACGTAGCCGCCGACCGAGACCTCGAGGCCGGCCCTTTCGGCCGGCTCACCGGCGTTGAGGACGCCTTCGGCCTGGTCTTCGGTCAGTTCGCCCGGGCCGACGCTGAGGTAGACCGGGATATAGGAGATCGTCCGGTCCTTGCTGAGGAAGATCGCGCCCTCTCTGCTCAGCGGGCTGATCGCCGAGAGGACGTCGGGCATCCGTTCAAGCCGCTTGACGGTTTCCTCGACGGCGGCGCTCGCCGCGGGTTCGGTCAGCTTCCCTTCCCGCGAGCGGATCACCAGCGGGTTGTTGCCGTAGGCCTGGTCGGGCAGGTTGTCTTCGAGCAGTTCGGTCGCCGCGGTCGAGTCGGTGCCCGGCAGCGTCAGGTTGTCGTTCGTCCGGTTTTCCGTCTGCTGGCCGATGACGACGAGGCCGACCGCGAGCACCAGCCAGACCGCGATCGTCGGCCAGTGGTGCCGGGAGCAGAAGCGCCCGATCTCATAGAGAGGGCCGGTCACGGCGAATGATCATTCCTTACCGGTCGGCGTTTCGCCACCCGGAGGCGGGACTTCGCCGCCGTCGAAGGCCTTGGGGAAGGCTTCGGGCAGGGGCGCGCCGAGGCCCTGTCTGAGGATTACGAGGTGCTGCGCGTGTCCCGCCGCGAGCGAGGCGGCGAGGGTCTGCGGGGCGTCGGTGAAGAGCCGCGGCGCGGCTTCGATGTCCGACGCGAGCGCGCCGCTTTCGAGTTCGTAGGCGAGGGTTAGGACGTCCCTCTGGTTGCGCAGTTCGTCGACGTCGATTTCGGCCGCGGTCCCGGTCGCCTCGCCGCCGAGGCCGCGAATCGCCTTCGCGATCGCGCTGACGTATTCCTGCTCCTGGGCGCGGAGACGGCGGGCGGCGGCTGCGAAGCGCGGCCCGATTTTGGGCATCCCCTCGGTGTAGGCCTCGAGCGCGGTCAGCTCCTGCCCCAGGGCGGTGTTGAGGATGTCGGCATCCGACCCCTTTTCGGAGTCGGTTTCGGCGCCGTGGCCGGGCTTGCCGCAGCCCGCAACGATCACGACGAGGAGGAGGAGAGCGATGCCGGCCCGGCCCATGCGAGCCGCAAGCCTAAGCTGTCGCATGCTCGATCGAGCCCTGGAAGCGGAGATCCACGGCTGCAGGAAGTGCCCGCGCCTGGTCGCCTGGCGCGAGGAGGCGGCCGCCGACCCACCGCGCCGCTTCCGCGGCCAGCGCTACTGGGCGCGGCCCGTGGCCGGCTTCGGCGACCCGCGGGCGCGCCTCGCGATAGTCGGCCTCGCCCCCGCCGCCGACGGCGCCAACCGGACGGGGCGAATGTTCACCGGCGATCGCTCGGGCGACTGGCTCTATGCCGCGCTTCACCGGGCCGGATACGCGAACCGGCCGACATCGATCGATCGCGATGACGGCCTGCGCCTCGATGGCGCCTACATCACCGCCGTCGTCCGCTGCGCGCCGCCCTCCAACCGGCCCTCACCGGCGGAGCGCGACAACTGCATCCCCTATCTCGTGCGTGAGCTCGAGCTGCTCGACGGCTGCCGGACGATCGTCGCGCTCGGGTCCTTCGCCTGGGACGGGGCCCTGCGCGCGCTGCGCGAGGTCGGCGCCGAGATCCCGCGCCCGAGGCCGCGCTTCGGCCACGCGGCCGAGGCCCGAATCGGACGGTGGGTGCTGCTCGGCTGCTACCACCCGAGCCAGCAGAACACGTTCACCGGCAAGCTGACCGAGTCGATGCTCGACGCGATCTTCGCCCGCGCCGGTAAGTTGGTCGGCTCCGGATGAGACTCCTGGCCCGATTTCTCCCGCTGGCCCTCCTCGCGGCCCTGCTCGCAGCGGGCTGCGGCTCCGGCGGATCGACGGTGACGACGACGCCGGAAGCCGCCGAAACGACGCCGGCTCAGCAGAGCGGCGCCGAAGGCCCGACCGGAGTCACGGCCCGCGCCTGCCGGCACACCGGAGAAGAGGCCCTGCTGCTGCGGGTCAGCGGCGTCAGCTGCGCGAAGGGCGAGAGCGTCGCGACCGGCTGGGGCTCGAAGCCCGAGTGCGTCCCCGCGCCCGGGAATTCGCGGTCCGCATGCACGATCAGCGGCTACCGGTGCCTGACGACGGTCGCCGGCCGCGGCTTCGCCGTGACCTGCGCCCGCCCGGAACGCTCGATCGCGTTCATCGTCCGACGCGGTTGAGGTCGGCGGCTAGCAGACCCTCCTCAGGCCATCGCGGTAGCTGACCATCGTCCGATGCGAGAAGTCGGTGTGGAACCGGTAGCCGGTTTCCTCTATCCACCGCCAGCCCGCCGGCGTCAGGGTGAAGCGGGGGCTCGAGGTCACCTCGCCGTGGCCGATCACGCCTCGCAGGGGGATCCGGAGGCGCTGCCGGAGCCAGCAGGTCAACCGGTATGAGGCGCGGAGCATTCGAGCGTCGGTCATGACTTCGGCGTCCGTCGTCCCGACATGCTCGACTCCGATCGCCCAGGGCGAGACGCCGATTGCCTGCTTGGCGAGGACGTCGAGCGGCGCGAGCTGGGTGATCCGGCCCTGCGGGTTGATGATGAAGTGGACCCAGGTGGCTTCCGGGCCGGTGTTCCAGTAGGCGATCGCCGCGGCCTGGGTCGTGCTGCCGGTGAAATGCTCGACGATGAGCCGCGGTTCGAATCTGTCGGTGCCGTACATGAGCCGTGACCAGGCGCGCGTATCGGCGACGCGCTCGGGCCAGTAGGCGAGCCGCCTGTTCCGCATCGGCGGCCGAGTTGCGGCTGCCGCCGGCGTGCTGAGCAGCGCAACCAGAGCCATGGCGCTGAACAGGATTCGGAGTCGCATCGGCGCAGTCCCTCTGGTCTTCGCGGACGACCTTAGTGGCTCTGGGCCAGGCGGGGAGCCGGGTCGAAGAACAGCGCCAGCCAGAGGAGCGGCGCGTAGCTCGGGGCCACGAACGCGAGCGGGATCGCGAGCAGGAAGACGCCCGAGATGTAGCCGGCGCGGATCCGGTTCTCGCGGTGGGTCGCGTCGTCGATCGTCGTCAATCCCGCTCCCCGGGCGTAGGCGTTCATCCGGAACCCGACCAGCACGCAGGCCGCGAGGTTGACGGCGTAGACGACGACGGCGGCCGCCTCGCCCCCGTAATCGCCGAGCAGCTGGCTGCTGAACGGAATCAGCACGATGCATGCCAGGTAGACGATGTTGAGGGTGATCAGCCGCCCGTCGAATGCCCTGACCTCGCCGAAGAAGCGGTGGTGGATCACCCAGAACCGCCCGATCACGGCGAAGCTGATCCCGAACGCGAGGAAGTCTTCGCGCTGTTCCCACAGTGCGTGCCAGAGGCGGTCGCCGGGGATGCCCGATTCGATCCCGAGGTTCAGCACGAGCAGCGTGATCGCGATCGCGAAGACGCCGTCGCTGAAGGCGACGATCCGCGAGAACTCGACCTCGTTCCCCTCCCGCCGCCTGGGCTCCTGCTTTGCGCTCACCCCGCGAATGCTCGCGGCCGGCCGCGACGGAACCGCGGCCCGTTCGCTCCTAGAATGTGCCACCCCGCCGGCGTAGCTCAGTTGGTAGAGCACTTCACTCGTAATGAAGGGGTCCCCGGTTCAAGTCCGGGCGTCGGCT
>DATBHH010000102.1:0-2070 GCA_036557525.1 Solirubrobacterales bacterium
AACAAGATCGCCCTCGGCCAGATCGACGTCGGGATCGCGTGCGGCGCCGACACCACCTCCGACGCCCCGATCGGGCTCAACGAGCAGCTCCGCGAGACCCTGCTCGAGGCGAACCGGCAGCGCTCGACGGCCGGCAAGCTGAGGGCGCTGACCCGGGTCCGCCCCGGCCACGTCGTCCCGGCGATCCCGCGCAACGAGGAGCCGCGGACCGGGCTCTCGATGGGCGAGCACTGCGCGATCATGGCCGAGGATTGGGAGATCGGCCGCGCCGATCAGGACGAGCTCGCGGTCGCCAGCCACCGGGCGCTCGCCGCCGCCTACGAGCGCGGCTTCCTCGAGGACCTGACCACCCCCTACCTCGGGCTCGAGCGCGACCAGAACCTCCGTCCCGACTCCGACCCCGCCAAGCTGGCGAAGCTGAAGCCGGTGTTCGGGGGGCCGGAGGGGACGATGACCGCCGCCAACTCGACCCCGCTCAGCGACGGCGCCTCCACGGTCCTGCTCGCCTCCGAGGAATGGGCGGCCGCCCACGACCTGCCCGTCCTCGCCCACATCACCGAGGGGCAGACGGCGGCGGTCGATCACGTCCACGAACGCGAGGGGCTGCTGATGGCGCCGGCCTACGCGATGCCGCGGATGCTCGAGCGCGCCGGGCTCGGGCTCGGCGACTTCGACTACTACGAGATCCACGAGGCGTTCGCGGCGCAGGTGCTCTGCACGCTGAAGGCCTGGGAGGACCCCGAGTTCTGCCGCGAGCGGCTCGGGCGCGAGGAGCCGCTCGGCGCGATCGACCGCGCCAGGCTCAATGTCAACGGCGGCTCGCTGGCGGCCGGCCACCCGTTCGCCGCGACCGGCGGCCGGATGGTCGCCGGCCTCGCCAAGCAGCTGAGCGAGAACGGCGGCGGGCGCGGCGTGATCAGCATCTGCGCCGCCGGCGGCCAGGGCGTCGTCGCGATGATGGAAGGGCCAGAGCGGTGAGCGACCGCTACGCGCAGCTCGTCAACGCCCCGCTCGCCTCGACGCTGGCGAAGCAGCTCGGACTGCCGCAGCCGGTCGAGCTCGAGCGCTACCGGCCCGGCGCGCCGGTCGTCTCCGGCAGGGTCCTGTCCGGATCGGCGCCCGAGGGCCGCCTGATCAAGCACGCTCGCGCGGTCCTCGACCAGATCGGAGTCGAACGCGGCAGCGCCGAGGGCAGGGTCAAGGCGCTCGTCTTCGACGCCTCCGGCATCTCCGACTCGACCGAGCTGGTCGAGCTTCAGCGCTTCTTCTATCCCGCGGTCGGCCGGCTCGAGCGCTGCGGCCGGGTCGTCGTCCTCGGCACCGAGCCGAGCGCGGCCGGGTCGCCCAGGGCCCATACCGCACAGCGCGCGCTCGAGGGCTTCACCCGCTCGCTGGCGAAGGAGATCGGCGGCCGCGGCTCGACCGCGCAGCTCGTCCTCGTCTCCCCCGGGGGCGAGGAGCAGCTCGCCTCGACGCTCCGCTTCCTGCTCTCGCCGCGCTCGGCCTTCGTCTCGGGCCAGGTCGTTAGGATCGGCGCCGGCGTCGCCGATGCGCCCGAGCTCGACTGGGAGCGCCCGCTGGAGGGGCGCCGGGCGCTCGTCACCGGCGCCTCGCGCGGGATCGGCGCCGCGATCGCCGAGGTCCTCGCCCGCGACGGCGCCCACGTGATCGGCCTCGACATCCCGGCGGCGGCCGAGGAGCTCCGCGACCTCACCGACGAGCTCGGCGGAGAGGCGATCGACCTCGACATCACCGCCGACGACGCCCCGGCGCGGATCGCCGACGGCGTCGGCGAGGGCCTCGACGTCCTCGTCCACAACGCCGGCATCACCCTCGACCGGACGATCGCGAAGATGCCGGAGGAGCGCTGGACGAAGCTGATGGAGATCAACCTCTCCAGCGAGGAGCGGATCAACGACACCGTGCTCGATCGCGGCCTGCTCCGCCCCAACGGCCGCATCGTCTGCGTCTCCTCGATGTCGGGGATCGCCGGCAACTCGGGCCAGACCAACTACGCGACCTCGAAGGCGGGCGTGATCGGGATGGTCGAATCGATGGCCCCGGAGCTCG
>DATBHH010000103.1:0-27527 GCA_036557525.1 Solirubrobacterales bacterium
GGCGCCGGTTCCCGAGGGCCACACCTCGACCTCGTTCGCCGAGCTCGTCCTCGAGGAGGCCGCGGTGGTCGTCTCGCCCGGCTCGATGTACGGGCCGAGCGGGGAGGGGTTCTTCCGGATCTCGCTGACGACCCCCGACGACCGCCTCACCGAGGCGGTCGAACGCCTTCGCGAGCACCTGGCCTAGGGAACGCTCGCCCTGGCGGTGTTCGCCGGGATCGTTCGCGGGGTGCTCCCGAGCCCGCACGGCAACGTCTTCATCCTCGGCGCCGCCGCTCTCATCATCGAGACCGCCACGGCGGCCTGGATCTGGGGCGGCCTGGCGCTCCACCCGGGGACGCTCGACCCCGCGACCGCGCGCACCGTCTACGACGTCGAGCTCTTCTGGGGCCCGGTGCTGACCGGTGCGATGATGGCGATGATCGGATCGGTCACCGTTCTCGGCCTCGGCTCCCGGCGGTCGATACCTCTCTGGCTGACCCTGACCGGCGCGATCGCGTTCATCGAGCAGGCGGTGGAGACGATCACCGCTTTCGGCACCGGTGGGTTCATCGCCCCCGGAGGAGACATGAACCTGGTCCTCGGCGCCGCCCTCACCCTGGTTTGGCTCGGCGCGCTCGCCGTCTGGGCGGTCGGCCGCCTCGGCGCGGCGACACGGCCTCAGCCGGCCGGCTGACGCTTGCTCCAGTAGCGGTCTAGTCCCCGCCACTGGTACTCGGGCGGGACCGCCTGCAGCAGCTCCGCCGCCGCCTCGGGGTCGGAGACCCGCGCGGCGACGAGCTCGCGGTGGCGCACCTCGTAGGAAGCCTCATCGAGCTCGAGCGCGAGTCCGGCCTCCTCGCGCAGGCGCTCGCGGACCGACGCGAGGTGTTGCTCGGGCTCCTCGACCGGGCCCCAGTGGGTGAGGCCGAGACGCCGCGGCCGCCAGCCTTCGACGATTCCGATCGACTCCTCCCAGCTCTCGATGTCGATATCAGGCGGCGGAGTGGGAGGGACGATCAGGTCGGTGCCGGGGATCAGGACCGCGGCGATGTCCCCGACGAAGGCGGTTCCGCTGTCCTCGTGCAGATAGCAGACGTGGTGGGAGGCGTGCCCGGGGGTGTAGGCGACCCGCATCCCGAGGACGCTCTCGCCGCCGCTCAGGGTCCTCACGTTGTCCTCAGGCACCGGCACGATCTCCCCCCAGAGACGATTCATCTGGTCGCCGTAGAGGCGCTCCGCGCTGGCCAGCACGCGGGAGGGGTCGACGAGGTGCGGGGCCCCGCGCTCGTGGACGTAGACCTCCAGCGCCGGCCAGCGTCGCACCAGCGCGCCGGTCGCGGCGGCGTGGTCGAGGTGGATGTGGGTGAGGAGGATCGCCCGCGGCTCCTCGCCGCCGAGCGCCCCGACCAGGTTCCGGTGCGAGGACTCCGGACCCGGGTCGACCAGGGCGCCGTCGACCTCCCAGCAGCAGATCACATGCGGGCGCCCGAGGTGGAGCACGTCGATCGGTCGCATCGGTCGGGACCGCGCTCAGGCCGCAGCCGGGATTTTGCCCTCGGCCTCGAGCGTCTGTCGCAGCCCCTCTTCGAGGCCTCGAGGCTCGTAGCCGAGCTCACGGGTCGCCTTCTCGTGGCTTGCCCAGAACGTGACCCCGTCGGCGGAGGCGATCATCTCCCGCAGGTTCGGCGGCTGGTTCATCAGCTTGGCCACCAGCGGCCCGGCCGGCGCGAGCGCCTTCAGCAGGCCGGTCGGGACCGCGTGCTTGGGCGGCTTGCGCCCGGCGACCCGGGCGACGGTCTGGATCGCCTCGCGCATCGTCGTCGGCGGGCCGCTGAGGACGTAGATCTCGCCGAGCCGGCCCCCGTCGAGGGCGAGCAGGATCCCGCCGGCGACGTCTTCGACGTGGCTCATGCAGACGCCGAGGTCGGGGAGCGGGATCAGCGGCAGTTTGCCGGCCAGGAGCTGGTCGACAAGATCCGCGACCTGCGAGGTGTCGCCGGGGCCGTAGACGCCCCCGGGCTGGACGATGATGCAGGGGAGGCCGTCCTCCTCGATCATCCGCCTCGCGATCCGGTGCGACTCGACCTTGGTCTCCTCGTAGTAGGAGGTGAATTCGTCGCCCGGGTGCTCGTAGGTCTCGTCGACCACCTTGCCGTGGGTGTCGCCGAACACCCCGCAGGTGGAGACGTGGATGATCCGCGGCGTCTTCGCCTCGAGCGCGGCCTCCAGGACCCGTTCGGTCCCGATCACGTTCGCCTCGTACATCGCCGGGTGCTGGGAGGCAGGAATTCCGACCTCGTACATCGCGGCCGCGTGGATCGCCCCGTCGCACCCCTCGAGCCCGGCGCGGATCGCCTCGCCGTCGGTGAGGTGGCCGGCGATCAGCTCGCACCCGATCGCCGCGAGCTTCTCGCCCTTACCGGGATTCCGCACTAGGCAGACGACCTCGTCGCCGCGATCGCGCAGCTGCCGGACGACCTCGCCGCCGATGAAGCCGGTGCCTCCGGTAACGAAGACCTTCACGGTTTCACAGCCTATCCGCCTATCCGGGAGAGGCCGGGCACCTACACTGGGACCGATGGACCAGAGCCAGAACGGAGCCGGCCTGACCAACCCGCGGGCGCGCCAGCGGGCGCTCGCGATCGGGATCGTGGACGGCGAGGAAGGTGACGACGGCCGCCTCGCCGAGCTGAAGGAGCTGCTGCGGACGGCCGGGGTCGCGACCGCCGGAGAGATGGTCCAGCGCCGCGCCCAGCCCGATCCCGACCGCTACTTCGGCAAGGGCAAGATGGCCGAGCTGAAGGCGGCGATAGCCGAGTCGGGCGCGAACGTGGTCGCCTGCGACGACGAGCTCGCGCCGCGCCAGGAGCGCAGCCTCGAGGCGACCCTCGACGTCCCGGTGATCGACCGCACCGCGGTGATCCTCGACATCTTCGCCGACCACGCCCACTCGGCCGAGGGCAAGCTCCAGGTCGAGCTCGCCCAGCTCGAGTACAACATGGCCCGCATGAGGGGGCTCTGGACCCACCTCGACCGCCTCGACGGGGGGATCGGCACCCGCGCCCCGACCCGCGGCCCCGGTGAGACGCAGATCGAGACCGACCGCCGCCTCGCGCGCACCAGGATCGCCGTCCTCAAGCGGCGCCTGGCCCAGCTCGAGCGCAATCGCGGCGTGATGCGTGCCCGGCGCGAGCGCTCCTCGCTGCCGCGCGTCGCCCTCGCCGGCTACACGAACGCCGGCAAGTCGACGCTGCTGAACGCGGTGACCGGGGCCGCGGTCGGCGTCGGGGACCGGCTGTTCCACACCCTCGACCCGACGACCCGCAGCTTCGAGCTCTCGGGCCGCACCCACCTGCTGACCGACACGGTCGGGTTCATCGAGAAGCTGCCGCACCAGCTCGTCGAGGCGTTCAAGGCGACGCTGGAGGAGACCGTCCTCGCCGAGCTGATCCTCCACGTGGTCGACGCGGCGGCGCCGGAGGAGCGCCGCGTCGCCGACATGCGCGCGGTCGACGCCGTGCTCGAGGAGATCGGGGCCGGCGGCAAGCCGCGGCTGCTGGTCCTCAACAAGGCCGACCTCCTGAGCGAGGAGGAACGCGATGAGGCCCTGACCGAGCACCCCGACGCGGTCCTGGTCTCCGCGCTCGACGGGGAGGGCTTCGACCGGCTGCGCGAGGCGATCGAGAGGGCGTTCGAGGAGACCCTTGCCGAGGTCGAGCTGCTGATCCCCTACGAGGAGGGCGCCCGCCTCCACGAGCTCCACGAGCTGGCCGGCGACCTCGAACGAACCGAGCGCGGCGACGGCGTGCTCGTCCACGCAAGGCTGCCGGTCGCCGAGCTTCACCGGTTCGACGATCTAGCCGTCCTCTGACAGGGGTTAGATTCCCAGGCCGTGGACCTGAGGGTGAAGCGGCTGAAAGACGAGGCGCGGCTGCCGCGGCGCGCCCACGACGGCGACGCCGGCCTCGACCTCCACGCCTCCGAGGCGGCCCACCTCGGCCCGGGCGAGCGATGGAGCGTCGGCACCGGCATCGCGATCGAGGTGCCGGAGGGGAACGCGGGCCTCGTCCTGCCGCGATCTGGACTCGCCCGCGAGCATGGGATCGCCCTCGTCAACGCCCCCGGCCTGATCGACGCCGGCTACCGCGGCGAAGTCCGCGTCCTGCTGCTCAACACCGACCCCGCCGAGACCTTCCGGATCGAGGTGGGCGACCGGATCGCCCAGCTGGTGATCGCACCGATCGCGGCCGCCGACGTGGTCGAGGCGGAGGCGCTGAGCGAGACCGCCCGCGGCAACGGCGGATTCGGCTCCAGCGGGCGTTAGCGGCGGCGGACCCGGAACCTGAACACGGCGGGGCTCGGGTCGGTGTTGCCGGCCGCGTCGGTCGCGGTCACGCGGAATACGTGGCGGCCGGCGCCGACGAGGTAGGCGCGCGGCGATGAGCAGCGCGCCGCGCGCCGGTGGTCGAGCCGGCAGACGAACGTCGAACGCTCGCTGGCGCCGAACCTGAAGACCACCCGGCGCCGGCCCCGGGTGAGCGAGAGCACCTTGCGGGGGCCGCGATCGATCCGGGTCCGCGGCGGGGTGCGATCGCGGGGCGGGCGTGGAGGAGGGGGCAGTTCGATCGTCGGTTCAACCGGCGGTTCGGGGGCGGGCGGCGTGTCGGGGGGGCGGAAGCTGTTCGGAGCGCGTTCGTGGATCGCCTCGCATTCGATCGGGGCGGCGTCCGGTCCGTTTTCGGGGAAGTCGATCTGGGCCGTGTCGAACCCTTCGCCGCAATCGATGACGGGGTCGGGGTCCGGGACGGGGGTCCCCGAGTTGGCGAGGATCGAGTCGTCTCCGGCGCCGGCGAAGTATTCGTCGGGGCCCTGACGGCCGAGCAGCTGGTTGGAGCCGGCGTCGCCGACCATGACGTCGCCGAGGCTCGTCCCCTCTGTGTCCTCGAGCCCGGCGAGCTTCGTCAGCAGCGGATCGCTCGGGCATTCGGGCCCGCGATCCGACCCGATCAGGCCGGCATGGCCTGCCGCCATATCGATCGCGATCGCGGCGTTGAAGTTCGCCCAGTTGGCGTTGTCGTCGCCCGAGCCGCCGTCGAGGGAGTCGCCGTCGCAGACCGCATTCGAGATGAACAGATCGTCGCCGGCCCCGGCGTCGAGCTGGTCGGCGCCGCCGTTGTTGGGAACGGCGTCATCGCCGCCGCCGGCGCTGACGGTGTCGTCGCCGGCTCCGTCGATCAGCGCGTCCTCGGTTTCGCCGCCCGTGAGATTGTCGTTCCCCTCGCCCCCGAGCAGGACGACCGAGGTCGACAGCGGGAAGCCCTGGGACGCGGTCAGCGTGTCGTTGCCGCCGTTGCCGGCGAGCAGGATCGAGTCGGGCGGTTCGGCGAGCGGGAAGGTTCCCGCCGGGTTGCCGCCGACCGTGAAGCTGACCTGGCCCGAGGCGTAGGAGGCGACCACGGCGTCATTGCCATCGGTCCCCGACAGGTAGAGGGCCGGACCGGTCCCCGACTGCGGGGCCATCACGCCCGCGGAAACCGTGCCGGGATCCCGCGGTTCGATTTCGGCGCTTGAGAGCTCGCATTCGTTGGCGACGGCCACCGAGATGCAGCCGTCCTTTTCGGTGCCGCCCCCGCCGTAGGCGACGTCGCCGCCGCCGCCGCCGTCGATCAGGTCGGCTCCACCGCCGCCATAGAAAGTCTCTTTGCCGGAGGTCCCGACGATGTAGTCGTCGAACGGGGTGCCGATCACGGTCTCGAAGTTGGAGAGGCCGGCATTCGATTCGATTTCATCGACGCCGCCTCCCGAGGGCGCGAGGCCGTCGTTGGCGAACCCTTCGCCGAGGTCGACGTAGACGCCGCGACCCTCGGCTCCTTCGGGGAAGCCGGCACCTTCGAAGAACGGGCTCTGGTTCGGAAAGCCGGGGGTCGCTCCGGTCGCGAAGCTGAGGGTGTCGTCACCGCCGCCGGTGTCGCCGATGTGATCGATCGTGGCGTCGCCGCGATCGAAGTCGTTCCCGGCTTCGCCGTCGAGCGAGTCGGCGCCGAAGCCGCCCGAGAGGCGATCGTCGCCGGGCCCGCCGCGGAGTTCGTCGTCTCCGACTCCCCCATAGAGGCGATCGTTGCCTTCGCCCCCGAACAGGTGGTCGTTGCCGCGGCCCCCGAAGAGCGAGTCGTTTCCGCCTTCGCCGAGGACCGTGACGATGCCGCGCGGGGCGTGGATCGTGTCGTCGCAGGGGGTGCCGACGATCGTGTCGCCGACCGTTTCCGGCGCTTCGGCGCAGCTCGGCGCGGCGCCGGCGGACGGGGCGGCGACGAGGACGAGGAGTAGGCACCCGAGCGTCAGCCCGGCGATTCGGCGGCTTCGCATCTTCGGTCTACCTACCCGAACCGGACCGCCCGCTCTCAGTTGCGCATCGCCGCCGCCCGGGCGGAGTCCGCCGCCGCGCGCTCGAGCACGTCGTCGAGCGGGTCGAGCCGGGGCGGGCTGCCGTAGCGGCGCCCGAGCGCGAGCGCGATCAGGCGATCGGCGAGCCAGGCGTTCTTCGGCAGCAGCGGGCCGTGCAGGTAGGTGCCGATCAGGTTGCCCCGACGCACTCCCTCGAGCCCGTCGTCGCCGTTGTTGCCGAACCCCTTGATCACCCGTCCGAGCGGCTCGGCGCCCTCGCCGAGATAGGTACGGCCGCCGTGGTTCTCGAAGCCGGAGATCGTTCGCGGCCCGTCGCCGAGATCGGCCTCGATCGCGACGTTCCCGATCAACCGCGGTCCCGGCTCGCGCACCGTGGTGATGTCGGCGAGCCCGATTCCCGGCAGCCGCTCATCGTCGAGCTGGTAGCTGTGGCCGAGCAGTTGGTAGCCCCCGCAGACCGCGAGCATCACGGCCCCGTCGTCGACCGCTGCGGCGAGCGCGTCGCGCTTGGTCGCGACCATGTCGGCGGCGACCGCGCGCTGGTCGCGGTCCTGGCCGCCCCCGAGGTAGAGGAGATCGTGCTCGCCGGGGTCGAACGCCTCGCCGGGGCCGGCGGCGGCGTAGGCGAAGCCGATTCCCCTCCACTCGCAGCGGCGGCGCAGGAAGAGGATGTTGCCACGGTCCGCGTAGATGTTCATCTGGTCGGGGTAGAGGGCGAGGGCGCGGAGCTCCATCACGACAACCCTTTCAACAGGACCACCGTCGAGCCGACGTGGTCGTCGCTCGCAGCGATTTCCTCGACCCCGACCGGGGTGAGGCCGGCCGCCCGGGCCTCCTCTTCGAGCACCGGCGCAGAGAGCGCCCTGAGCGGCACCTCGTCGATTTCCTCGCTGAGCTCACCGCCGGGGGAGACCGTCTGGCGGAGGCGACGAACGACGATCAGATCGTCGACGAACCCGGTCACGAGCGGCAGGCTCGAATAGACCCAACCATCGATCTCACGAGCATCCGGAAGCGGAGGGCCCTCGTCGGGCGCCGGGACGATCCCTTCGACCATCGCGAGAGCAGCACGCCCGCCGGGAAGCAGGTGGCCGGCGATGCAGGTCATGCAGCCGATCCGCTGCTCCGGGCCACCGAGCAGCTGCAGGAGCTGCATCGGGGCCAGGACCAGTCCGAACCGCCGAGCGAGGTCGAACCTGCTCGCGTCGGCGGCGATGGCTTCGGCCGGCAGGCCCTCGGCCCGTTCGTTGAAGCTGGCGACGAAACCACGATCGCGATCGACGCCGACGACCGGGTGACCGAGCGCCGCAAGATGGAGCGACACCCGGCCCGTGCCGCAGCCGAGGTCGAGGACCGGCCCGCCGGCCTCGACCGCCAGCCGCTCCCACAGCGGCAGATCGGCGGCGTAGCCGCCGCACTCGAGGTCATGCCAGAGGACCGAGATATCCGCCCGTCTGCTTCGCTCTCGCTCGCTCGCGCTCATCATCACCGGGGATCTCGCGAACTCGCATTCGCGTCCGCGAGGGGCGGCTGAACCCTGATCGCCTCCGCCGCAGCCGGGTGGACCTTGGTCGTCATTTCCAAAACTCCTTCGTAAGTCCGCGTGATGAAAGCAGGCGGTGGAGCTCGAGCAGCGCCGTGTAGGTGGGGAGGGCGAAGAGGCGCTCGGGCGCCGCGGCGAGCGCGGCGTCGAGCGAGCGCTCGATCTGAGGTTCGACCTCGATCGCCTCCTCCGCCCAGCCCGCGTACTTGAGCCGCAGCGCCATCTCCGAGGCGCGCGTCCCGGCGCAGGTGACGCGCCGGACGCGGCCGGCGAGGAGCTCGAAGTCCGCGTCCCAGATCCAGGAGACGTCACGGCCGTCGGCGATCCGATCGTTGAGGCCGATCCAGAGATCGAGGCCGCCGTCGTCCTCGAGCCGCAGGGTGCGCAGGACCTCGTTCGTCCCCGCCGGGTTCTTGATCAGGAGGATCGACGCCCGCTTCCCCGCGACCTCGATCGTCTCGACCCGGCCGAAAGCCGACCTCGCGCCGGCCAGCGCCGCGGGGATCCGCTCCACCGCGGCGCCGAGCTCGAGCCCGGCCGCAACCGCGGCGAGCGCGTTGTAGACGTTGTAGAGCCCGGGCAGGGGCAGCTCGAGCCGCAGCTCTCCCGCGGGGGAGCGGACCTCCACCGTCGAGCCCTCCATGCCACGGAGCGCGATTCGGGTCGCGACGACCTCCGGCGCCGGCCGCTCGGCGCCGCAGTTGGGGCACGAGTAGTGACCGAGGTGGCCGACGAACGCCAGCTCGTAGGCGTAGGGGTGGCCGCAGCGCCGGCAGTGCTTGGCATCGAACGCGTGCTGGAGCTCGGGCAGCGCCTGCGAGGAGTCCTCGATCCCGAAATAGACGACTCCCTCGCGGCGCCGCTGCTCAGCGTCCCGGCCGAGGTCGGCGATCAGCGGGTCGTCGGCGTTGAGGACAAACCGGGAGCGGCCGACGCGGTCGGCGACCGTCCCGGCCCAGTCGCCGGCGAGGACCTCGATCTCGCCGTAGCGGTCGAGCTGGTCGCGGAACAGGTTGCCGAGCACGATCAGGGTCGGGTCGAGCTGGGCGGCCACCTTCGGCAGCCAGGCCTCGTCGACCTCGAACAGGCCCTCTCTGCCACCCTTTTCGAGCAGCGCCGTCGCGATTCCCCAGGTCATGTTCGAGCCGGCACGGTTGTGGACGGGGGCGCGCCCCTCGGCCTCCAGGACGGCTGCGATCATCCCCGCCGTCGTCGTCTTGCCGTTCGTCGCGCTGACCAGGGTGACCCCGCGATCGAGCCCGCTTCCCAGGCGCGAGATCGCGTCGGGGGCGAGGCGGAGCAGCACCCGGCCCGGCAGCGTCGTGCCGCCGCCGCGGCCGCTCGCGCGGCTGGCGGCGCCGATCGCCCGCGCCACCGCCCGCTTGGCGCCGAACGCCGCCCCGTTGCGCCCGCTGGCGCTCAACTCAGGCCTCGGCCCGGGGCCGCGGCACGATCACGCTGAGGGCGCGCGGCAGCACCCGCAGCGCCGCCGGGGTGTCGGTCAGGTGCTCGCCGTCCGCATAGACGGGAATCGGGCGGCTGGCGCTCAACTCGAGGTGGGGAGCCCGGAAGACACGCACCTCTTCGAGCTCGACGTGGGTTCCCTTGAACACCTTCGGCAGGTTACCCACGAACCGGAGCTTTCCGGTCTCGCCGACCATCACCACGTCGAACAGGCCGTCGTCGAGCTCGGCATCGGGGGCGACGAACATTCCGCCGCCGAAGGCCCGGTTGTTAGCGACCGAGACCGAGTACCCGGTGAACCGGATCCGCTCCTCGTCGACCCGCACCGTGAACCGGACGGGCTTCCAGCCGACCAGGGTGCGGAGGGCCGCGTAGGCATAGACGAGGCTGCCCCGGAAGAGCCCGCTCTCGTTGGCGACCCGGTTCGCTTCGGAGTCGAACCCGACGCTGACGATCCCCAGGAATCTCCTGCCGTTCGCCTCGCCGACGTCGATCCGCCTCGAGTTGCCGGCGACGAGGATCTCGACCGCCCGCTCCGGCTCGTCGGGGATCTCGAGCACCCGCGCGAGGTCGTTTCCCCGCCCGCCGGGAATGATCCCGAGCGGGGTCTCGGCGCCCGCCATCGCGCCTCCGATCGCGCCGATCAGGCCGTCGCCGCTGACGACCACGGGCAGCTCGCCCGCCTCGACGGCGCGGAGCGCGGCGTCGACCCCGTGCTCGAGGTCCCTCGTCCTCAGCACCCGGAACTCGACGTGGCGCTCGTCTAGCGCCGACTCGATCCGCGGCAGCAGCTTCAGCGGCCTGCCGCCCGCCGAGGAGGGGTTGACCAGCAAGACGAAGGGCATGCCTTCTCGCTCGGCACTCATTGAGCCAGCCTAGTCGCGCCCGATGCCGCTCAGCGGGCCGGGAGGCGCCCGACGTAGAACGTCCCCTCGCCGGCGCCGCCGATTTCGACCGGCTCGATGCCGTGCTGGAGGAATTTCCAGCGCAGCAGCGAGGGGCGGGTGTAGAACGGCGTCTCGGAGCCCCAGCTCGAGGCGACGATCACCTGGCCGCCCGGTCGCACCACCCGCGCCAGCTCGGCGAAGAAGGGCGGCATGTTGAGCTGGGCGACGAGGTCGAAGGAATCCTCGGCATAGGGGAGGGAGGAGGCGTCGCCGACCTTGAACGCGACCCGACCCTCGGGGTCGAGCCCGACCTTCGCGACCGCCGCGTGGACCATCTCCTCGGAAAGATCGACCCCGCGCACCCGCGCCTGTGGGAACTCGCGGGCGAGGAACAGCGTCCCGGCGCCGGTGCCGCAACCGACGTCGAGGATCCGCTCCGGCGCGGGGGAGACGTGGAGGACGGCCGCGGCGAGCGGCGCCAGATGCTCGACCCCACCTGCGCCCGTGCGGTCGTCCCAGCCGGCCGCCTGCTCGGAGAAGAACCGGCGAACCGGGCCGCGCAGCAGCGGCCAGAGCCAAGGCGCCCGGGCCGCGACGTTGTTGATCGCGCGCCCGAGCGCGAGATTCCGTCGCGAGATTCCGGTCCGCTGCTCCGACACGTACCGATCATTCCAACTAGGCTTCGCCACCGATGACCGAGGAGGGGGGAACGGAGGGCACCCAGCTCGACCAGCGGCTGATCATCCTCGGCGTGTTCGCGCTGGTCGCGGTGGCGATCGTCGCCGCGATCCTGATCAGCCGCGGCGGCGGCGGCTCGGGCTCCTCGAGCGCCGGCGGTTGCGAGGAAGTTGAACCGCCCCAACCGAAGAACGTCGGCTTCAAGGCGCCGAAACAGACGGTCCAGAAGGGAGAAGAAGTGACCGCGGTCGTCGAAACCAGCTGTGGGACCTTCGACATCGCCCTCGCCTCGCAGGAAGCGCCGAAGACGGTCAACTCGTTCGTCTTCCTCTCCGAAGAAGGCTTCTACGACGGCCTCGACTTCCACCGCGTCGTGCCGGAATTCGTGATCCAGGGCGGCGACCCGCTCGGCAACGGCACCGGCGGCCCCGGCTACAAGGTCACCGAGAAGCCGCCGGCGAACCTCAAATACACAAGAGGGGTCGTCGCGATGGCGAAGGGCGGAACCCAGCCGCCCGGAACCTCCGGCAGCCAGTTCTTCGTCGTCACCGGCGCCGAAGCCGGCCTGCCGCCCGAATACGCACTGCTCGGAAACGTCAGCAAGGGCATCGACGTGGTCGAACAGATCGGCGAAGTGCCGATCAAACCGAACACCGAAGAACCGGAACAGACCGTCCTCATCGAACACGTCGAAATCGAACGCGGCTAGTCGCCCGTCTAGGCTTCCGGCATGGCCAAGGTCGACGTCGGCGACGCGGCACCGGACTTCGAGCTGCCCGGCACCGGCGGGCGGACCTACCGGCTCGCCGACTACCGCGGCGGCAACCTCGTGATCGCCTTCTACCCCGGAGACGCGACCCGGGTCTGCACGGCCCAGTTCTGCTCCTACCGCGACAACGCCGAGCGCCTCGACCGGCTCGATGCCGATGTGATCGGCATCTCGCCGCAGTCGGTCGAGTCGCACGAGCGCTGGACCCAGGAGCAGGAGCTGAACGTGCCGCTGTTGGCCGACGATGATCTCGCGGTCGCCAAGGCATACGGCGTCGTCGGTTGGGCGTCGCCGCTCGCCGGGCTCGTCGGGCTGACCGCCACCGCCGGCGGCAGCTACGTGATGCGCTCGATCTTCATCGTCGACGGTGAGGGAATCGTCCGCTACCGGAACGTGTCGCGGACGTCGGCGACCTACCAGTCCGTCGGCGACATCGAGCGGGCGCTGGCCGCCGTCGGGTGATGGCCTCCGAGCCGGTCCAGTTCACGGCCGGCGAGGGGTTGACGATCCGCGGCGAGCATGCCGGGGAGGGGCCGCCGATCGTCCTCTGCCACGGGATCACCGCCACGCGGCGGTACGTGGTGCACGGGTCGAGGGTGCTGGAGCGGGCGGGCCGCACCGTCGTCACCTACGACGCCCGCGGCCACGGCGAGTCCGACCCCGCTCCGCCCGGCCGGGGTTATGGATACCCGGACCTGGTCGGCGACCTCGAGTCGGTGGTCGCCGCGACGGTCGGGGAGGGAGAGTTCGTGCTCGGCGGCCACTCGATGGGCGCCCACACCGCCGTCGCCTACGCGCTGCGTCATCCCGAGCGCCTCGCGGCACTGATCGTGATCGGCCCGGTCTACGCCGGGGAGATCTCGGACCAGCGGCTCGAATACTGGGACGGGCTCGCCGGCGCGCTCCGCGACGGCGGCGTCGACGGCTTCGTCGCCTACGTGGTCGAGCACACTGACACCGACCCCGCCTGGGGCGAGACCGTGGCCAGGATCACGCGCGAACGGATGCTGCTCCACCGCAATCCCGAGGCTCTCGTCGGTGCCCTGCGCGAGGTCGCTCGCTCGCGGCCGTTCGACTCGCTGCCGCAGCTCGAGTCGCTGGAGGTGCCGGCGCTGGTGGTCGCGAGCCACGATGGAGCCGACCCGGGCCATCCCCGCGCCGTCGCCGAGGCCTACGCCGAGCACCTCCCCCGAGCGACGCTGACCGGCGAGGAGGAGGGGGAGTCGCCGCTCGCCTGGCAGGGCGGAAGGCTCTCCCGCGAGATCGCAGAATTCATTCTCTAGGCTTCGGTCCCATGGACGAAGGCCACCCGATCCACTACATGGCGGTGCCGCGGGGAACGCCGGTCTTCGGCTCCGACGGGGTCGAGGTCGGCCGGGTGGTCGAGATGCTCGACAACCGGCGCGAGAACATCTTCGACGGCGTCGTCTTCCGCGGCTCCGACGGCAGGACGCGGTTCGCAGACGCGCCGGAGGTGGCGAGGACGGCGGAACGTGCCGTCACCCTGACGATCGACTCCGAGGAGGCGCTCCGGCTCGGGCCGCCGCAGAAGCCCGGCCGCGGCGCCGGCCGCCTCCGGCGCATGTTCGGACCCCGCTGAGGGCGGCATTTGGCCTGCATAGGGGAAGAAGACTTAGGCTTGATTCGATGTCGGCACCGAGCGAGGGGACCCTGCGAGCCGTCACCACGTTCGTCGCGGCGTTCGGGATCGGGGTCGCGGCCTACATCGCGATCGCCGAGGCCGGGGGCGGCGCCCCCGCCTGCCTCGCCGGTGGGGGCGGCTGTGAGACGGTCGCCGAAAGCCAGTACGCCGACCTGGCCGGAATCAACGTCGCGGTGATCGGGATCGCCGGCTACGTGCTGCTGCTCGTGACCGCGCTGCTTCGCGGCGACGGCGCCCGGATGGGGGGCTTCGCCATCTCCCTGGCGGGCTTCGGGTTCAGCGTCTACCTGACCTATCTCGAGCTTTTCGTGATCGAAGCGATCTGCCAGTGGTGCGTGATCAGCGCGATCCTGATGACGGTCCTGTTCGGCCTCAACGCGTTGCGGATGCTGCGCTACACGGGGATAGAACCATGAGCGCGAAGAAGGACCGCGAAAAACGGCGCGAGGAGCGGCAGCAACGCCAGAGCGAGGCGGCCGAAAACGCGCGGCGCGAGCGGCTGATCAAGCTCGCCAGCGCCGCCGCCTTCCTGGCAATCGTCGCCGTCGCCGTCGCGGTGGTGATCAGCCAGAGCCAGACCAGCGGCGGCGACACGAACCTCGAGAACATCGACGAAGTCGAAACCGACCTCGCCAACATCCCGCAGCACCGGCTGACCCTGGGGCTTTCGACGGCGAAGGTGAAGCTTGTTGAGTTTGGCGATCTTCAATGCCCGATTTGCCGGGAATTTGCCGTCAACGTCCTGCCGGAACTGATCGAGAACAAGGTCCGCACCGGCGAAGCGCGGCTCGAGTTCCGCAACTACCCGATCCTCGGGCCGGAATCGGTGACCGCGGCGCCGGCCGCGATCGCCGCCGGCGAACAGAACCGCGGCTGGGATTTCATCGAGCTCTTCTACAAAAACCAGGGAACGGAGAACACCGGCTACGTCAGCGAGGAATTCCTGACCTCGATCGCGAAGGGAGCCAAGGTCCCCGACATACCGCGCTGGAACCGGGACCGCGAAGGCGCCAGGGCGAAGGCCGAGGTGAAGCACACGACCGCCGAAGCCGAACAGCTGGGCTTCGGCGGGACGCCCTCGTTCGCGGTCGAAGGGCCCGGGACGAAGGGGCTCGAACCGCTGGGAACCCCGGGATCGCTGGGGGAATTCGAAGAAGCGATCGACGACGCGGCCTAGCCCGGGTTTACATAACCGCCATTATCGTGCGTTGAGCGGGCGCGTGAGGCGCTGGAATCGCCCTCAGCCGCCCATCATCATCCGCATCTGCACTTCCTTCGCGACCTCGAGGAACCCGAGCGCGACGTAGGGCCTCGCGTTCGAGCTCATCCGGATGTTCGAGAACTCGCCGTCGGGTGTGACCACCTCGACGATCGTGATCATCCTCCCGATCTCCGCGTCCTCCGGAATCTCCTGATCGTCTTCGATCTCCTGCATCATTTCCTGAACGTGCTGGCCGAGTCTTGTCTGGTCGATCCCCATTTGGCCCTTTCTGCGTCGGTGACGGGACGAGCCAGAACCTACCCGGCGGCGCCGGGGAGCTCGGCGCTACCGCGCACGAGCGGCGTGATCAGCGGCGGCGCCTTCGGCATCGCACCCTCCGAGGAGCCCTCCACGGTGAAGCCGGCGTCCGCGATCGCGGCGAGGGTGTCGCGGTTGCAGTGGCAGCCGTCGGCGAAGAGCTTCCAGGGCCCGTGCAGGCGGTCCTGCCAGCGGGCCAGGCCGGCGTCCGCGGAGCGCACATGCTCGACGAACAGGAGCCTTCCGCCCGGTTTGAGGATCCGCGCGGTCTCGGCCAGCGCCGCGTCCTGGTCGGGGACCGTGCAGAGCACCAGCGTGTAGACGGCGGTGTCGAAGGTCGAGTCGGCGAACGGAAGCCGTTCGGCCGGCGCCTGGACGACCTCGGCGTCGAGGCCGGCCTCCCGCACCCTCGGGCGCAGCCGCTTGATCATGTGCGGGTCGGGCTCGGCGAACACCAGCTCGGTGACCGCCTCCGGGTAGAGGCCGATGTTGGCGCCGGTGCCGCTGCCGACGTCGATCGTCCGGCCGCTCGCGGCGGCGAGGGTCTCGCGGCGCATCTCGCGCAGACCGGCCTCCTCGGTTCCCCTGGTGAGCCGGTCGTAGCAGGCGGAGAAGAGCCGCCCCCAGGTCGCGTCGTAGAGACGGCCCATCGCGTGGGCCGATCCTAACGCCCCGCTCAGGCCGCGTCGCGCTGCGCCGGCGCCGGCTCGGACCCGCCCTCGGCGCTCGCCGGCCCGCCCTCACCGGATCGGCTCGCGGCGGCCCGCTCCTCGTAGGACCGGCGGCTGCCGGGGTCGGAGATGGCCATCACCTCGTTGACGCCCATCAGGCGCGAGACGGCCTCGCGCGCCCGGCGCGGCAGCATCGCGCCCATGATCAGAGTCGCCTGCAGCGAGCGCGGGACGAAGACGTCGAACCGGTTCAGCTCGAGCGCGTTGACGATTTCGTTCGCGACGTCCTCCGGCTGCACTTCCTTCACCCCGCGCTTCGAGGAGAGGCCTTCCGTGAGGGCGGTGTTGACCAGAACCGGCATCACGAGCGAGACGTCGACCCCGGAGCCGCGCAGTTCCTGCCGCAGCGCCTCGGAGAGGCCGACCACCGCGTGCTTGGTCGCGACGTAGGTTGCGATCCCGGGAACGCCGACCTTGCCGGCGGAAGAGGCGACGTTGACGATGTGGCCGCTGCCGCGGCGCTGCATCCTCTCGACGGCGAGCTGGGAGCCGACGATCACCCCGTAGAGGTTGATGTCGAGCTGGCGCCGGATCGACTCGTCGGCCTCGTCGACGAACCGGGTGACCGGCATGATCCCGGCGTTGTTGACGAGGATGTCGATCGGGCCGAGCTGGCGTTCGGCCTCATCGACGAAGGCGGCGAACGAGGAGCGGTCGGTGACGTCGAGCTGAAGCGCGAGGACGCCGCCGCCGAGCGAGCCCGCGGCCTGCTCGGCCAGCTCGAGGTCGAGGTCGCCGATCGCGACCCGACATCCCTTGCGGACGAGCGCCGCCGCGGTCGCCTTGCCGATCCCCCGCGCCCCGCCGGTGATCGCCACCACCCTGCCGCTCAGTGACCGCCGCTCCTTTGCCATCCTGACCTCCTCGACCCGGCTTCCCTCAGGCTGCCGGCTTGTAGACGGTGACCACGGCGGCGCCGCCGAGGCCGATGTTGTGCTGCAGGGCGACCTTAGCCCCGTCGACCTGGCGCCTGTCGGCTTCGCCGCGCAGCTGCCAGGTCAGCTCCGAGCACTGCGCCAGCCCGGTCGCCCCGAGCGGGTGACCCTTCGAGATCAGCCCTCCGGAGGGGTTGACGACGACCTCGCCGCCGTAGGTGGTCGCTTCCTCCTCGACCAGCTTGTGGCCCTCCCCCTCCCCCGCGAAGCCGAGCGCTTCGTAGGTGATGAGCTCGTTGGCGCTGAAGCAATCGTGAAGCTCGCAGACGTCGACCTCCTCCGGGGCGACTCCCGCTTCGGCGTAGGCCCGTTCGGCCGCGGTCTTCGACATGTCGGAGCCGACGATCTTCATGCAGTCGGTGTCCTCGGCGAAGGTCGAGGAGAGGTCGGTGATCATCGCCTGGCCGACGATCTCGACCGCCTGTCCCCAGAGGTCGTGCGAGTCGACATAACTCTCGGAGGCGACGATCGCGCAGGCCGAGCCGTCGGACGTCGGCGAGCACTGCAGCTTCGTCAGCGGGTCGTGGATCATCCTCGCCGCCTTGATCTCCTCGATCGTGTACTCGTCCTGGAACTGGGCGTAGGGGTTGTTGACCGAGTGCTTGTGGTTCTTCCACCCGATCCAGGCGAAATGGTCGGGGTTCGAGCCGTACTTCTCCATGTGATCGCGGCCGGCGTTGCCGAACATCTGCGGCGCCGGCGGCGACTGCTCGGGGTCGCGGAGCTCGAACATCCGCGTCGCGTGCTTGTCGAGGGCGTTGGTCCGGTCGGTGTACTTGACGCCGAGGCTGCCCGGCTCCATCTTCTCGAAGCCGACCGCCAGCGCGCACTCGGCGAGGCCGCCCTTGACCGCCTGGCGGGCGAGGAACAGCGCCGAGGAGCCGGTCGAGCAGTTGTTGTTGACGTTGATCACCGGGATCCCGGTCAGACCGAGCTGGTAGAGCGCGCGCTGGCCGTAGGTTGAGTCGCCGTAGCAGTAGCCGGCGAAGGCCTGCTCGACGTCCTCGTAGGCGATCCCGGCATCGGACAGTGCCTTCTCCCCCGCCTCCTTGGCCCAGTCCGGGTAGTCCCCCTCCTTGGTGCCGGGCTTCTCGAACCTGGTCATCCCGACCCCGATCACGAACGTGCGGTTGCTCAAAGTTGGCTCCTAAAGCTGATTGGCTGGTCAGCCAGGAAATCTACAGACTTATCCGGACTAGCCTTAGCCAGAGATGAAACCCGGCGGATCGATCTGGGCCGGACTGGCGACGATGGTCGCCTCGATCGCGGCGATCACCGGTGTGATCTTCGCGATCCGCGGACACGTGCCGGTCGTCTCGACCGGGGTTCTGTATCTGCTCGCGGTGCTGCTCGTCTCGACCTACTGGGGATTCTGGCTCGGGGCCCTGACCTCGGTTCTCAGCGCGGCGGCGTTCAACTGGTTCCACCTCCCCCCCACCGGCCGGTTCACGATCGCGGATTCCGAGAACTGGGTCGCGATCGGCGTCTACGTGGTGACCGCGCTCGTCGCCTCCTCGTTGGCAGGGGTGGCGCGCGCCCGGGCCGAAGAGGCGGAGCGCGAGCGCGAGGCCGCCGACCGGGCCCGGGCCGAGCTCGAAGAGCTGGCCGAGGAGCGCGAGCGGATGGAGGCCGAGGTGATCGAAGCGGAGGCCCTGCGGCGCAGCGACGAGCTGAAGACGGCGCTCCTGCGCTCGGTCTCGCACGACCTGCGGACGCCGCTCACCTCCGTGATCGCCGCCGGCGCCGCGCTCGACTCGCCCAACCTCTCCGATGCCGAGCGGGCGGAGCTGAGCGAGGCGGTCGTCGCCGAGGGCAAGCGGCTCTCGCGCCTGGTCGAGAACCTGCTCGACGTCTCCCGGTTGGAAACCGGCGGGGCCGAGCCCCACCGCGAGCAGGTCGACGTGACCGAGGTGCTGGAGGCGGCTCGCGAGTCGCTCGGCCTCGATCGCGGCACCGTCCGGATCGCCGGTGAGACCAACCTGCCGCCGCTCAGGGCCGACCCGGCGCAGCTCGAGCGTGCCTTCGCGAACCTGATCGAGAACGGGTACCGCCACAGCCACGGCCGCCCGGTCTTCGCCGACCGCCGCGTGGTCGAGGGCCGTATCGTCGTCAGGGTCGTCGACCAGGGGCCCGGAATCCCGGAAGCGGAGTGGGAGCGGATCTTCGAGCCCTTCTACCGGGTCAACGGCGCCGGCGGCGGCTCCGGGCTGGGCCTCGCGATCGCCAAGGGGTTCGTCGAGGCGAACGGGGGCAGGATCACGGTCGAATCGCTGCCCGGCCAGGGCTCGGCCTTCGTCGTCTCGTTCGAGGGGGACGGACAAGAGCGGGCATGAGCGACGCAACGCGCATCCTCGTCTGCGACGACGAGCCGCAGATCCTTCGTGCCCTGCGGGTGATCCTCCGCGACGCCGGCTACGAGGCGGTGACGACCAGCAGCGGCGAGGAGGCGCTCGACGCCGCCGCGGTGACCCCGCCCGCGGCGGCGATCATCGACCTGATGCTGCCCGACATCGACGGGGTCGTGGTGACCGAACGGCTGCGCGAGTGGAGCGAGATGCCGATCATCGTCCTCTCCGCGGTCGGCGAGGAGGAAGAGAAGGTGCGCGCCCTCGCGGCCGGGGCCGACGACTACGTCGAGAAGCCGTTCGGGCCGCCGGAGCTGATCGCCCGCCTCGAGGCGGCGCTGCGGCGGGCGCGACCAGAGGCGAGCGAGCCGGTGATCAGCGCCGACGGGATCGAGATCGACCTCGGCGCCCGCAGCGTCCGCCGCGACGGCGAGGAGGTGCACCTGACCCCGACCGAGTTCGAGCTGCTGCGGACGCTCGCCGTCAACCGCGGACGGCTGATGACGCACCGCAACCTGCTGGTCGAGGTCTGGGGCCTGCAGTACGAGGACGACCTCCAGGTCCTGCGCGCGCACATCGCCAACCTGCGACGCAAGATCGAGCCCGCTGGCGGCCCCCGCTACATCCGCACCGACCCGGGCGTCGGGTACCGTTTCGCCGCCTAGGGGGATTCGGGCGGCCTTTACGAAATCTGTATGCGTAGCGGCGCGAAGTTGATGCCGCCTTGAGGGGGGGTGATCGATGATCGGCACGTGGACCTCGTCTCCATCGCACTCGCACTTCTCGCCTTCGTTGTGTTCTACGCCCTGATCGAGGCGTTGGACCGGGTATGAGCTCCGCCGAGCTCTTCGGGCTGATCGTCTCGGTCCTCGTCTTCGGCTACCTCTGCTACGCGCTGTTCCGGGGTGAGAACCTGTGACCGCCCAGGGCTGGCTCCAGATCGCGATCTACGTCGCCGTGCTGACCGCGTTGGTGCCGCCGCTCGGCGGCTACATGGCGCGCGTCTACCAACGCGAACGCACCTTCCTCACCCCCGTGCTCGGCCCACTGGAGCGCCTGATCTACCGCTGCATCGGGGTCAGGCCCGAGGCACAGGGCCAGGACTGGAAGGCCTACGGCAAGACGGTGATCGTGTTCAGCGCCCTGTTCTGGGGCTTCCTCTACCTGATCCTCCGGACCCAGGACATCACGCCGTTCAACCCCGAAGGGTTCGGCTCCGGCCCCTGGGACCTCAGCTTCAGCACCACCTCCTCGTTCATCACCAACACCAACTGGCAGTTCTACGGGGGCGAAACGACGCTCTCCTACTTCAGCCAGATGTTCGGCCTCGCGGTTCAGAACTTCATCTCGGCCGCTGTCGGGATGGCGGTCCTCGCGGCGGTGATCCGCGGCTTCGCCTCGCGCGGCGCGAAGGAGCTCGGCAACTTCTGGGAGGACCTGACCAGGTCGGTCCTCTACATCCTCCTGCCGATCTCGATCGTCGGCGCCCTGTTCCTCGTCTCCCAGGGAGTCGTACAGACGCTGGCGGGGGGCGACAGCCTGAAGACCCTCGCCGGCTTCGAACAGGTTCTCTCCGTGGGCCCGGCGGCGTCGCAGATCGCGATCAAGCAGCTGGGCACGAACGGCGGCGGCTTCTGGAACGTCAACTCGTCCTTCCCGTTCGAGAACCCCACCCAATTCTCCAACTTCGTCGAGAACCTCTTCATCCTCCTGATCCCCGCCGCGGCGACCGCGCAGTTCGGGCGGATGGTGGGTAGCCGGCGCCAGGGCTGGGCGCTCTACGCGGCGATGCTCGCATTGCTCGTCGTCTCGATCGGCGTCGCCTACGGCGCCGAGCAGAACGGCTCGCCCGCCCAGCACGCCGCCGGAATCTCGACGGCCGCCGCCGACGGCACGACCGGGGGCAACCTCGAGGGCAAGGAGCAGCGCTTCGGGATCGCCGACTCGAGCCTCTGGGAGACGACGACGACCGCCGCCTCGAACGGGTCGGTCGACTCCGCTCACGACTCCTACACCGGCCTCGGCGGGACGGCCGCGCTGGCCAACATGATGACCGGCGAGGTGGTGTTCGGCGGCGTCGGGTCGGGCCTGTACGGGATGCTCCTCTTCGTCCTCCTCGCCGTCTTCATCGCCGGGCTGATGGTCGGGCGGACACCGGAGTACCTGGGCAAGAAGGTCCACTCCAGGGAGGTCAAGCTCGTCCTCGTCGGCGTCCTCACGATGCCGCTGATCGTCCTCTTCACGGTGGCGCTCTCGGTGGCGACGAAGTACGGCGGCCCCTCGGTCTACAACCCACTGCCGCAGGGCTTCTCGGAAACGCTCTACGCCTACGTCTCGCAGGGGAACAACAACGGCTCTGCCTTCGCCGGCTTCACCGGGTTCGTGCAACCCAACGCCCCGGGCAACGTCGGCTCCTACACGGTCGCCTTCGCCAACATCGCCGGCGGTCTGACGATGTTGATCTGCCGCTTCATCCCGCTGCTCGCGGCGCTCGCCGTGGCGGGGTCGCTGGCGCCGAAGCGGCCGGCACCGGTCGGCCTCGGCACGATGCGCACCGACAGCCCGACCTTCGTCGTCCTGCTGATCGGGACGATCCTGCTCGTCGCCCTGCTCACCTTCGTGCCCGCCCTCCTCCTCGGGCCGGTCGTCCAATCGCTCACGACCCAGCTCTTCTGATGCCCGGCGCCAGGGACATACTCCGACCGGCGATCGCGATCGTGGTCTTCAGCCTGCTGCTGGGCCTGGTCTATCCGCTGGTGATGACCGGGCTCGCCCAGGTGCTGTTCCCGAAGAGCGCCGACGGAAGCAGGGTCGAACTCGACGGCAGGGTCGTCGGCTCGGAACTGATCGGGCAGGACTTCCGCCGCCCGGTGATCAGCCCCAGCGGAAAGCCGAAGCTCGACGAAGAAGGCGAACCGGAACTCGAACCGGACCCGGCCTACTTCCAGAGCCGGCCGTCGGTGACCGGCTACAGCGCCAACGTCTCCTACTTCAACAACCTCGGGCCGAACAACAGGGAACTGTCCGAATTCATGGAAGAAGAACTGCAGGCCTACCTGAAGCTCGAGCGACCGTACGACCCCGGCCTGACCGCCGCCGAGGTACCCGTCGACGCCGTCAGCACGTCCGCCTCCGGAGTGGACCCCCAGATCTCCCAGGCAAACGCGCGGATCCAGGCCCACCGGGTCGCCGCGGTGCGGGGCATGCCCCTGCAGCAGGTCATGGGACTGATCTCGGACAACACCGAAGGCCGCTTCCTCGGCCTCCTCGGCGAGCCGGGCGTGAACGTCCTCAAGCTGAACATCGCACTTGACAAGGAAGCCCCACGATGACCGACGACACCCTTCGCAACGAGCCCCGCTCGCTCTTCGACACCGCGATCATGGCGCGCGCCGCGCTCGACTCGGTGCGGAAGCTCGATCCGCGGCACCAGTTCCGCAACCCGGTCATGTTCGTGGTCGAGATCGGCGCCGCAATCACGACCGTCGGCTGGCTGATCCAGGTCTTCGGCGGCTCGCCGCTCGGCGGCGGCAACGAGCCCGCCTGGTTCTCCTTCTCGATCAGCATCTGGCTGTGGCTGACGGTTGTCCTCGCCAACTTCGCGGAGGCGCTGGCCGAGGGCCGCGGAAAGGCCCAGGCCGACGCCCTGCGGGCGATGCGGACGGAAACCGTTGCCCATCTCCAGGACGGCAGTGAGCGACCGGCATCAGAGCTGCGCCGCGGCGACGTCGTCGTCGTCGAGGCCGGCGAGATGATCCCCGGCGACGGAACCGTGATCGAGGGGATCGCATCGGTCGACGAGTCGGCGATCACCGGCGAGTCCGCTCCGGTCGTGCGCGAGTCCGGCGGCGACCGCAGCGCGGTGACCGGCGGCACCCGAGTCCTCTCCGACCGGATCGTCGTCGAAATCACCCAGGAGCCCGGCCAGAGCTTCCTCGACAAGATGATCGCCCTGGTGGAGGGAGCCGAGCGTCGAAAGACGCCGAACGAGATCGCGCTCAACATCCTCCTCGCGGGCCTGACCCTGATCTTCCTGATGGTCGTCGCGACCCTGCGCCCCTTCGCCGAGTACTCCAACAGCGCGGCGTCGGTCGTCACCCTGATCGCGCTCCTGGTCGCGCTGATCCCGACCACGATCGGGGCGCTGCTCTCGGCGATCGGGATCGCGGGGATGGACCGCCTCGTGCGGCACAACGTTCTCGCGCTATCGGGACGATCGGTCGAGGCCTCCGGCGACGTCGACGTCCTGCTCCTCGACAAGACCGGGACGATCACCCTCGGCAACCGCGAGGCGACCCAGTTCATCCCGATGCCCGGGATCGAGGAATCGGAGCTCGCCGAAGCCGCGCAGCTCTCATCACTCGCCGACGAGACACCGGAGGGACGTTCGATCGTCGTCCTCGCCAAGGACGAGTACGGGATCCGCGAGCGGGAGCTGACCTCACACGAGGCGCGCTTTGTCCCGTTCTCGGCCGAAACCAGGATGAGCGGAGTTGACGTCAACGGCAACGAATACCGCAAGGGGGCGGGCGACGCGATCATCAGGTTCGTCGAATCGAAGGGCGGCCGCCCACCCGCCGAGCTGCAGGAACAACTCGACCTGATCGGCCGCGACGGCGGCACCCCGCTCGCCGTCTGCCGCGACAACCACGTGCTCGGCGTCGTCTACCTCAAGGACATCGTCAAGGAGGGGATGCAGGCCCGCTTCGACGAGCTGCGCCGGATGGGGATCACAACCGTGATGGTCACCGGCGACAACCGCCTCACCGCGGCGAAGATCGCGGAGGAGTCCGGCGTCGACGACTTCCTGCCGGAAGCGACGCCGGAGCAGAAGCTCGAGCTGATCCGCACCCACCAGGCCGAAGGCCGGCTCGTCGCGATGGCGGGCGACGGCACCAACGACGCACCCGCGCTCGCGCAGTCGGATGTCGGAGTCGCGATGAACACCGGCACCCAGGCGGCGCGCGAGGCCGGAAACATGGTCGACCTCGACTCCAATCCAACCAAGCTGATCGAGATCGTCGAGATCGGCAAGCAGCTGCTGATCACCCGCGGCGCGCTGACGACCTTCTCGATCGCCAACGACGTCGCCAAGTACTTCGCGATCCTGCCGGCGATGTTTGCCTTCACCTACGCGGCGCACCCGGGCGAAAGGGGGCCGCTCGACGCGCTCAACATAATGAACCTCGGCACGCCGCTGTCGGCGATCCTCTCGGCGATCGTCTTCAACGCGCTGGTGATCCCGCTGCTGGTGCCGCTGGCCCTGCGCGGGGTCCGCTACCGTCCGATTGGCGCCACGGCGCTACTGCGGCGCAACCTGCTGATCTACGGCCTCGGTGGGCTGATCGCACCCTTCATCGGAATCAAGCTGCTGGACCTCATCATCCACAACCTGCTCGGAGCCTGACGTGTACGCGGCCCAAGCCGCGGCGGACAGCGAGGCCGCAAGAGCCTCCAGGCGAGGGCACCACAAGGTCTTCATCGGGATGGCCGCGGGCGTCGGCAAGACCTACCGGATGCTCCAGGAAGGCCATGCCGAGGAGGACGCAGGGCGCGACGTCGCGATCGGCTACATGGAGCCCCACAAGCGGCCCGAGACCACGGCTCTGGCCGAGGGGCTCGAGACGATCCCGCGCCGTCGAGTCACCTACCGCGACACCGAGCTCGAGGAGATGGACCTTCCGGGTGTACTCGCGCGGGCGCCGGAGCTGGCGCTGATCGACGAGCTGGCGCACACCAACGTCGCCGGCCTCGAGCACGAGAAGCGCTACGAAGACGTCCGCGACGTCCTCGCGGCCGGGATCGACGTCTTCTCGACCGTCAACGTCCAGCATCTCGAGTCGCTCAACGACCAGGTCGCCGAGCTGACCGGGACGAGGGTGCGGGAGACGATCCCGGACGCGGTGCTCGGCGAGGCCGATGAAGTCGTCCTCATCGACCTCACCCCCGAGGCGCTGATCGCGCGGCTGCGCGCGGGCAAGATCTATCCGGGCGAGAACATCGAGGCCGCCCTCAACAACTTCTTCACCGTCGAGAACCTGCTCGCGCTGCGCGAGGTCGCGCTGCGCCAGGTCGCCCAGGAGGTGGAGGCAAAGCGGCTCGTGGTCGAGGAGCCGCTCGGCACCCGCGAGGAGCGGGTGGAGGCGCCGCGGGCCGTCGGCGAGCGGGTCCTGGCGCTGGTCCGGCCGCAGCCTTCCTCGCAGCGCCTCGTCCGTCGCGCCTGGCGCTCGGCGCAGCGGCTCGGCAGCGACCTCGACCTTCTCTGGGTGAGACCGCCCGGTAGGGAACCCGACGGAGAGGAGGCGCGGCATGTCTCGGCCCTGCGCCAGCTCGCCTCGGTGCTGGGGGCGAACTTCCTCGTCGAGGAGAACGACGACCTGGTCAAGGGAGCCGCCGCGGTCGCTCGCGAGCGGGGGACGACCTACATCATGATCGGCGAGTCGCTGCCGCGCCGGGGCTTTGCCCGGCTGCGCGAACCGCTGCCGCAGCGGCTGATGGAGGCGACCCCGCCCGGTGTCGACGTCCGGATCGTCGCCCACCGCGGTCTGAAGGAGCCCGATCGAGATGAGCGTTGAGCGCGTCCTGATCCTCGTCGCCCTCGTCCTCGGCCTCGCGGTCGGGTACCTGATCGCGCGCTCGCGCCGCCACGGGCGGCGTTCGGATCGCCCCGAGGAGATCCACCGGATCCTCCTTCCCTTCACCGGCACCGCGATATCACGCCGCGCGGTCGACGCGGCGCTGCGGCTCGCCCGGGCCGAGGGCGCGGTCCTGATGCCGGCCTACCTGGCGGAGGTACCGAAGCAGCTGCCGCTTGAATGCGCGATCCCGGCCGAGGCGGCGAAGGCGATGCCGATGCTGGAGGCGATCGAACAGCGCGCCGCCGCGCAGGACGTCGCGGTCGATTCGCGGATCGAGCGCGGCCGCTCCTACCGCCACGCGCTGAAGCGGCTGCTCGAAGACGAGGAGTTCGAACGGGTGATCGTCCCTGCGGGCGGCGATCAGGGGGGCGGCCTTTCCGGCGACGATCTCGTCTGGCTGCTGGAGAAGGCTCCGGCCGAGGTGATGATCCTCCGCCCCGGCCCCGAGGACACCCGCTTCGTCACGGCGAACGGAAACGGCGGGCGCGGGTCCAGGTGACGAATTTCCGCCGGCCCGAATCCGCGCCCTCCGGGGTCGGCCAGAAGAGGAAGAGGACGAGCGTGATCGCGATGCCTATCAGCGTCGCGACACCACGCCTCACCGCATCTTCGAGGGCGGGGCCGCCGAGGGTATCGGCGAGAAGGACCGCATAGGTCGTGATCGCCAGGGTGAAAAGCGCGTACTGGACGGTCAGCAACCCGTAGGCGAGGCCGGTCGCGACCGTCAGCACGATCGCGATCGCGACCCCGTCGCCCGCCAGCCACTCGGAGAGGGCGGTTGCGATCACCAATCCGATCAGGGTCCCGACCGCGCGCAGCACCAGCCGGTCGAACGTCGTGTCGTAATCGGGCCGGAGGACGAAGAGGACGGTGAGCGGGATCCAGAACCCGTGTTCGGAGAACCCGAGCAGCCAGTAGGCGGCGACCCCCGCGCCGAGCGCCAGACCGAGGCGGAGCCCATGCTGGAAGCTTTCCGAGCGGGGCGTGAGGTTGGCGCGAAGCGCCGCGATCGCCGCCGTCCCGTTCCAGCGGTTGCCGCCCTCGTCGCGCCGCCGTTCGCCGCCGGCGAAGACGGCGAACGAGAAGGCGGACTGAGCGATTCCGCCCAGGGTCCCGAACAGCAGCGCGGCGGCCGCGTCGCCGGCGTCGATCGGCAGACCCTGCGCGATCAGCAGCGAGAGGGCGACGTTGAGCCCGGCGATCCCGAACCGCAGCGATACCGAGACGCAGTAGCCGGCCAGGGTGCCGACGACCGCCAGCGAGGCGACGGCGAGCGGCGCCGAGTCGGCCGTCAGCGCACCGAGCGCGGCGGCGAGGCCGATCAGCGGCGCCATCGCGAGCTGCCACGCCGACCTCGCCAGCGCCGGCGCGTCCATGCCGACGAAGCCGGCGAGCAGCGCTCCGGTGGCTATCGCGCCCTTCGACTCGGCTTCCAACCCGAGCTCGAGGAAGAGCAGGGCGCCGACCGGAACCGAGAGAAGCAGCCCGCGGCGGATCGCGGGCGCGGCCGCCGCCGGCCCGAACCCGAACAGCGGCGGCGTCCGGGCCTCAGCCGACGTGGCCAGCCGGCATCCGATCGTCGTGGCCGCGGCACTCGTCCGGCTGCCAGCCCGGCACCGTGTTGCCTTCGGGGGGGATCGGGTGCTGCTTCAGGATCCGCGCCAGGTGGGTGACGTTGTGTGCCATCCACCCCGCCGTCTTCTGCGTGTAGGGATGGTCGGCGCCGCCGGCCTCGAGGAACGACGGCCCGGGCCCGGCGTTGCCGACCCAGTAGGTGTCGGCGTTCGGCGGGACCGCGCAGCCGAGGTGGGTGAGGTTGAAGAGGATCGACTCGGCGCAGCAGTGGGCGCCGTCCTCGTTGCCGGTCACGACGACGCCGCCGACGGTGTTGTAGAGGGGGTACTGGCCGACCTCGTTGGTCGTGTTGTAGGTCCCGTCGAGGCGCTCGATCACCATCTGGCAGACGCT
>DATBHH010000104.1:0-27929 GCA_036557525.1 Solirubrobacterales bacterium
TGAAAAACGGTCGCCCGGCGATCCAGGGTGTGTGCCCCGACTGCGGCACCAAAATCTTCAAGATCGGCAAACTCTAGGCGGGCGGGGCGGCGCCGTCGGGGGCGTCGCCAAGTCCAGAGCGCCGGGCTGAACCCCGGCACGAGGCTGCCCGTATCTCGAACTGCCGTGGCAGTCGATCCCTCCAGACTCCTCCCCAGATGGCTTCCGGGGCCCTGACGCGGGAGCAGGACGTTCGCGAGGCCTACTCGGCCCACGGGTCCGAGCTCTACGGCTTCGCGGTCCGCTCCCTCGGCGACGCCGGTCTCGCCGAAGAGGCCGTCCAGGAGACGTTCGTGCGAGCCTGGCGCGCGGGCGAGCGGTTCGACCCTCAGATCGGCTCGCTGCGGACCTGGCTGTTCGCGATCCTCCGCAACGTAGTCATCGACCTCGGCCGCGCCCGCGCCGCCCGGCCCGGCGTCGCCGAGGGCGGGATCGAACCCTCGGTCGAGCCGCTCAACGAGGTGCTGCTCTCGTGGCAGGTCGAGGAGGCGCTGCGCCGGATCGGCGAGGACCACCGCCGCGTCATCGTCGAGAGCTTCTACCGTGGGCGCCCCTACGCGGAGATCGCCGAGGAACTCGGGGTGCCGGAGGGTACGGTGAAGAGCCGCGTCTACTACGGCCTGCGGGCGCTCCGAGTGGCCCTCGAGGAGACCGGATATGACGGCTGACCACAACAGAGAATGGCGGGAGTCGCTGGGCGCCTACGCGCTCGGCCACCTCTCGGACGAGGAGCGTGCCGGACTCGAGGCCCATCTCGAAGGATGCGCCGACTGCCGAGCGGAGCTGGAGTCGCTCAGCGCGGTCGGGCGGCTGCTGCCGCTGGCCGATCCCGAGCAGCTCGGAACCCCGCCGGCGCTTCCACGGGACCTCGGCGACCGGGTGATGGCGTCGATCGCCGGCGAGCGGAGGCAGTCGAGGCGGCGCCGGTTCCGGTTCGGGTTCGCGCTGAGCGGCGCGACCGCCGCCATCGCCGCCGCCGCGATCCTGGCGATCTTCATCCTCCCGGGGGGCGGCGAGGAGGCTCCGTCCCAGGAGGTCGCCTTCGCCTCGCTGCCGCCGAAGATGCAGATCGGCGCCCGGCTCGAACCGCGCCCGTTCGGAACCGAGCTCCACGTCTACGTCAGCGGCGTGCGCTCGGGGGAACTCTGCCGCGTGTTCCTCGAGTCCAAGAACGGCAATCGTCTATCGGCCGGCTCATTCCGCTACCGCTGGGGGGGCGAGGACTCGCAGGCGACGCTGAGCTCCGGCCTCGACCTGGCGCGAACCAAGGCGATCGGGATCAGGGTCGGGGACCGGACCTTCGTCGAATCGGTCGACGGCGGTGGCGAGGCGAGCTGAACCTCGCGGCGCAGTGGTCAAACTGCAAAGGTGATGAAAGTCACGTACGGTGACCGGCCCGCGATTGAATCTTCAGGGTTAGGGGTAGGCGCGCGCCCGGCACATCCGCGGCGAGCTGCCGATCCAAAGTCACGTGTCCAATCCACCGAAAGAGCAAGGCGCCCCCCAGAAGCCCCTCGAGCTGATCCTCGCCCGCAACCTGATGTCGGCCCTCTCGACGCCGGCGTTCCTGGTCGACGAGGGCGGGCTGCTCGTGTTCTACAACGAGGCGGCCGGGACGCTGCTCGGCAAACGGTTCGAGGAACTCGGCGTCGTCGGCCCCGACGAGTGGGGGTCGATGTTCGGCCCGTTCGACGCCGACGGCAACCCGATTCCCTACGACGAACTGCCGCTGGTCGTCGCGGTTCGGAACGACCGGCCGGCCCACGCAACCTTCGAGATCCGCTCGACCGACGGCCATCTCCACTCGGTCGAAGCCTCGGCGTTCCCGATCCTCACCCCGCACGGGACCCACGGGGCGATCGCCGTCTTCTGGCCCACCTCCTCGAACGGGGCCGGGAGCTGAGATGAAGCTCAAGCTCTGGGGCACCCGCGGCTCGATCCCCTCCCCCGGGGCCGACACGATCCGCTACGGCGGCAACACCTCCTGCGTCGGCGTGACCCTCTCGGACGGCTCGCTGCTCGCGCTCGACGCCGGCACCGGGATCCGCAATCTCGGGCTCGCCCTGGCGTCGGAGCCCGCCCGCCTCCACATCCTCCTCACCCACCTCCACCTCGACCACATCCAGGGACTCGTCTTCTTCGCCCCCGCCTTTCAGCCGCAGACCGAGATCGTGATCTGGGGACCGGCCTCGCCCGACGCCTCGTTGCGCGAGCGGATCGCGCGCTACATCTCGGCGCCGCTCTCCCCGGTCGAGGTCAAGGAGCTCCCCTGCGACGTCTCCTTCCGGCACTGCCCCGAGATCGACTGGGAGATCGGCCCGGCGCGGATCCGGGCTGCCTCGGTCGCCCATCGCGGGCCGACCCTCGGCTACCGGATCGACGACGGCGACCACTCGCTCGCCTACATCCCCGACCACGAGCCGGCGCTCGGCGCCGACCTCGACTCGCTCGAGGAGGACTGGATCTCGGGCTTCTCGCTCGCCCGCGGCGCCTCGATGCTGATCCACGACGGCCAGTACGCCGATTCCGAGTACCCCAACCACGTCGGCTGGGGGCACTCCGCCCTCTCCCATGCCCTCTCGTTCGCCGATCGCTCCGGCGCCGACCGCACGATCCTCTTCCACCATGACCCGGGCCACTCCGACGAACGCCTCGACCTGCTCGAGGAGGAAGCTCGCGACCGGTGGGTCGGGCGCGGCGGCGACCCGGACGCGATCGAGCTCGGTGTCGAGGGCGCCGAATACGACCTCGACGCGCGCACCGGTGCCGCCGAGGCACCGGCGGAGGCAGCCGCGACTACTCGCTGAGCCGGCGGCTCTGGCGGGTCGGGAGCAGGTACCAGAGGACTACGAACATCGTCGCCGCCCCGGTTCCGGTCACGATGGTCATCGCGGTGCCGAACAGGACGTCGGTGATGAGGACGATCGCGCCGGTCATCGCCAGCGCGAGGAAGCCGAGACCGACGATCGCGAGGCGGTTGGAGAAGGCGACGAGCTCGGCCTTGCGGTGAAGCCGGAAGGTGATCCGGTGATAGGCGGTGGGCGCGATCAGGAGCGCCGCCGAGATCGCTGTGCTGAGCAGGGTCGCGAAGTAGACCCGTTCCTGAAACGGGGTGATCTCGGTGAAGTGCTGCTGAAACGGCACCGCGAGCAGGAACGCGAAGAGGACCTGGACACCGGGAAGCGCGATGCGCAGCTCCTGCAGCAGCTCGCCCAGGTTGCGGTCGAGGCGCTCGGCTTCGGTCTCGTCCCTGCCCGAGGGGACGTCGTATGGTCGCGCGCCACTCACGTGCCCACGATAGATCAGGCTACGTAGGATCACGCCAGATGGGACGCGTCGGCACGATCCTCGGCAGCAACGCGATCGGCCCCTCCGGCGCCGAGATCGTCGCGGTCAGCGAGGACAACGCCGACGCCGTCGTCCTCCGCCACGGTGTCGAGTCCTACACGCCTCCCCACCTGATCGACCACGCCGCCAACCTCCGCCGGCTCGCGGATGCCGGATGCGACCGGGTCCTCGCCGTCGGCTCGGTCGGGTCGCTGCGACCCGAGATCGGCGTCGGCAGCTTCGTCTGCCCCGACGACTTCATCGCCCTGCAGCTCTCGGTGACGACCTTCGACGACGCCCGCGGGCACCTCGCGCCGCACTTCGACCCGCGCTGGCGGGGTGAAGTGCTCGATTGCTGGGAGTCGAGCGGAGCCGGTGCGATCCACGACGGCGGCGTCTACTGGCACGCGACCGGGCCCCGGTTCGAGACTCCGGCCGAGATCCGGCTGATGGCGGCTCATGCGCACCTGGTCGGGATGACCCTCGCCGCCGAGTGCGTGATCGCCCGCGAGCTGGGCCTCTCCTACGCCGCCATCTGCGTGGTCGACAACATGGCGAACGGGCTCGAGGACGAGCCGATCTCCACCGACGACCTCGAGATCCACCGCGAACGCAACGCGGCCGCCCTCCGCGACGCGCTCGACAAGCTGCTCCCGGAGCTCGAACCGTGAGCGCGCCGCGAGCGAACCACGGGGCACCGCGGTGATCAGGCCGCTGGCGGTGACCGGCGCCCGCCTCGACGGGTCGACGGTCGCGATCCGGTGCAGCGGCGGGGAGATCGACGCGATCGGGCCCGATGTCGCACCGCAGGAGGGCGACGAGACGATCGACGCCGGCGGCGCGGCGGTGATTCCGGCGCTCGCCAACGGCCACACCCACGCGGCGATGACGCTGTTCCGCGGCTACGGCGGCGACCTGCCGCTGATGCGGTGGCTGCAGGAGAAGGTCTGGCCGGTCGAGGCGAAGCTCGATGCCGAGGACGTCTACTGGGGCACCCGGCTCGCCTGCCTGGAGATGATCCGCACCGGCACCGGTCGGTTCTGGGACATGTACTGGCAGCCGGCCGCGACCGCCCGGGCGGTCTCCGACAGCGGCCTGCGGGCGACGATCGGGGGGCCGCTGTTCGACGCCGACGGGAGGACCGAGGAGATGAAGGCGACCGCGCTCGCGGCCCTCGAGGAGCTCGAGCCCTTCGGGCCCGAGATCGGGCGGGCGCTGGCACCGCACTCGATCTACACGGTCAGCGAAGAGCTTCTGCGCTGGACGGGGGAGGTCTCGGCCGAGCGCGGGGTGCCGGTCCAGATCCACCTCTCGGAGACCGCGCAGGAGGTGGAGGGCTGCCTCGCCGACCACGGCGAACGCCCGGCGCACTACCTCGACCGGCTCGGGCTGCTCAACGATCGGACGATGCTCGCCCACGGCGTTTGGCTCGACCGCGAGGAGCTGGGGCTGATCGCCGAGCGCGGCGCGACGATCGTCACCAACCCGGTCGCAAACCTGAAGCTCGCCTCGGGCGGCCCGTTCCCCTACCCGGCGGCGCGCGAAGCCGGGGTCGCGGTGGCCCTCGGAACCGACGGCGCCGGCTCGAACGACTCCCTCGACCTGTTCAGCGACCTCAAGACCTTCGCCCTGATGCAGCGCCACGCCGCCGGGGACCCGACCGTCGTCCCCGCCGCGGAGGCGCTCGAGATTGCGACCGGGGGGCGCGCCCCGATCCTCGGCGCCGGCCGGCCGCTCACGGTCGGCGCCCCGGCCGATTTCCTGCTCCTTCGCCGCGACGCCTACGAGATCGGGCTCGGCGAGCTCGCCTCCGACATCGTCTATGCGGCGAGCGGCTCGGTCGTCGACACGACCGTGGTCGGCGGCCGGCCGCTGATGAGGGGCGGACGGGTCGAGGGCGCCGAGGAGACGATCGCGCGGGCGAGGGAGAGAGCGGCCCGATTGGGAATCGGCTGAAACGCAGCGTGGATTCGGCGCGCGGGGTGGGTATAGGCTCAAACCGCCGGTGTCGACTGAAGAGGTCACGGATGCAGGGTCAGCCGCTGCCTCGGCCGTGCGGTATGAGAACGCGAGCAAGCGCTACCCGGGCTCGGACACCCTCGCGGTCGACGACCTCTCGCTGACCGTCCCGGCGGGCGAGATCTGCGTCCTGGTCGGCCCCTCGGGCTGCGGCAAGACGACGGCGATGCGCCTCGTCAACCGGACGGTCGAGCTGACCAGCGGCGACGTCCTGGTCGGCGAGCGATCGGTGCGCGACATCGAGCCCGCCCACCTTCGCCGCGAGATCGGCTACGTGATCCAGGAGGTCGGGCTGTTCCCGCACCGGACGAACGCCCAGAACATCGGCACCGTCCCCCAGCTTCTCGGCTGGGACAGGCGGCGCGTCGCCGCCCGCACGGCCGAGCTCCTCGAGTTGATCGGGCTCGACCCGGGGCTCGGCGACCGCTACCCGGGGCAGCTCTCGGGCGGCCAGCAGCAGCGGGTCGGTGTCGCGCGGGCGCTCGCGGCAGACCCCAAGGTGATGTTGATGGACGAGCCGTTCGGGGCGATCGACCCGATCAGCCGCGAGCGCCTCCAGAACGAGTTCCTCCGCCTCCAGGCCGAGGTCAAGAAGACGGTCCTCTTCGTCACCCACGACATCGATGAGGCGATCAAGATGGGGGACCGCATCGCGATCATGCGGGTCGGCGGGCGGGTGGCACAGTTCGCGACGCCGGCCGAGCTGCTGATGTCGCCGGCGGACGAGTTCGTCGAGGACTTCGTCGGCGCCGACCGCGCCCTCAAGCGGCTGGCGCTGCTGCGGGTCTCCGACATCGACCTCTGGGAGGCGCCGCTCGCGCACGTCGGCCAGTCGAGTGCCGAGGTCAGAGCCAAGCTGGCCGGCGCCGAAGTCCCCTATCCGCTGCTCGTCGACGACGATCGCCGTCCGGTCGGGTGGCTCTCGCAGCGCGACCTCGACTCCGAGTACGTCCCGTCGCGGCCGGACTCGCCGCTGGGGCCGGTGCTCGAAGGCGACGACATCATGCGCGACGCCCTCGCCGACCTGCTCCAGGGACAGTCCCAGTACGCGGCGGTGATCGACTCCCGCGGCAGGATCGCCGGCGTCCTCTCGATCGAGATCATCTCCGATTTCCTCGGCTCGCCCGCCGCCGAGCAGGACCGGCAAAGCGCCACCGAGAGGCCGACGGGTGCGGAGCGAGCGAGCGAGATCTCCGGGGACGGTGAGCGCGAGTGAGCGAAGCGCGAGAGATGTTCCCGTGAGCGGCAGCGCCCTGCTCGCGACGATCGAATTCCGCGAACGCGGCGGCGCCTGCGAGGAAAACCCGAAGGCGCTGTTCTGCTTCGACTGGGCCCGCCATAACCTCGACCGCTACGAGACCCCCACCATCCAGCACCTGCAGCTGGTGCTGGCAGCGGTCGCGATCGGGTTCGCGATCGCGTTCACGCTGGCGCTGCTGGCCCACCGGCGCCACTGGCTACAGCCGCCGCTGCTGGCGGCGACCGGCGTCCTCTACACGATCCCCAGCGTCGCCTTCTTCTTCCTCCTGCTGCCGCTGACCGGCCGCGGCGTCGACACCGCGGTGATCGCCCTGACCGCCTTCAACCTCCAGATCATCTACCGCAACACGCTGATCGGCCTCGCCAATGTCCCGGCATCGGTCAGGGACGCCGCTCGCGGGATGGGCCTGACCGACCGCCAGCTGCTCTGGCGGGTCGAGGTGCCGCTGGCGACCCCGGAGATCATCGCCGGCCTGAGGATCGCCACCGTCAGCACGATCGCGATCGCCACCCTCGCCGTGTTCGTCAGCGGCTGGGGGCTCGGCGAGGAGATCTACAAGAGCCTCAACTTCCCGACCGGGATCATCATCGGCGGCGGGATCGCGATCCTGATGGCGATGTTCTTCGACGCCTGCCTCTACCTGATCCAGCGGGCGGCGACCCCCTGGACGCGGAAGGCGAGCGGATGACCCCGGTGGGCTCGATCGGCGGCGCGATCGAATTCATCTTCCAGCCGCAGCCGTCGAACGTGACCGGCGGCAAGCTGGTCGGCGGCTTCTCGCAGACGGTCGAACTGGCGCTGACCCAGCTCGAGGTGACGCTGCTGGCGCTGGCGCTGGCGCTGGTCCTGGCGATGCCCCTCGGCCTCTGGCTCGGCCACCGCGGCACCGGCGGCTTCTTCGCGGTCGCGATCGGGAACGCCGGCCGGGGCATCCCCGAGCTGGCGCTGATCGCGCTGATGGCGGCGGTGATCGGCGTCGGCATCCTCAACGTGACGATCGCGCTCTCGATCCTCGGGATCCCACCGATCCTCACCAATGCCTTCACCGGGATCCGCCAGGCCGACCGGGCCTCTGTCGATGCCGCGCGGGGGATCGGGATGACCGAGCTCGAGATCCTGACCAGGGTCGAGATGCCGCTCGCGATCCCGACCCTGATGGCGGGGGTCCGGGGGGCGACGATCGCGATCGTGGCGACGGCGACGATCGCGCCCCTGGCCGGGGTGGTCACCCTCGGCGACTACATCATCAACGAAAACGTCTATGGCGAGAACGGGGTGGTGGCGGGAGCCATCTGCGTCGCCCTGATGGCGGTGGTGCTCGAGTTCGGTCTCGCAGGTTTACAACGTCTGCTCACTTCGAGAGGGTTGAAGCTCAGTACCTGAGTGCGGAGCGAGCAAGCGCGCGTCTTCGACCATTCGCGCGGCGAGCGGAGCACGAAATTTCTTGTCGACCAGTCCACAAAACGAGAAGAGAGGAACAAGAGTGAGAACGATCACGAACGGGGGGCGGGCCGCTGCGGCAATGGTGCTCGCTCTGATCCTCAGCCTGGCTCTAGCCGCCTGCGGCGGCAGCAGCGAAGGGACGACCGCCTCGGGGGGTGAAGAAGAAGGCGGCAGCGGTAGTGCGATCGTCTCCAACCCCGAAAACGGGAGCGTCTCCCTGACGATCGGCTCGAAGAACTTCCCCGAATCTGAAATCACAGGCGAGATCTATGCGCAAGGCCTGGAAGCCGCGGGCTACAGCGTGAAGACAGACCTCAACCTCGGCTCGGAAACGGTAGCGCTGAAAACGCTGAAGGCAGGCCAGATCTCCGGTTATCCCGAATACACAAGTACGGCCCTCGAGTCGCTGTTCGGCCTTGAACCGGAAGAAGTCTCGTCGGACGCGACCGAAGCATGGGAAAAGGCGAACGAAGAATTCGAACAGGAAGGCCTGACCGCGTTCGAACCGACCCCGTTCGCGAGCGCAAACGCCGTCGGGACGACGCGGGAAAGAGCGGAAGACCTCGAACTCGAAAAGATCTCCGACCTGGAAGGCATCTCGGAAGAAATGTCCCTCTACGGGTCGCCCGAGTGCCGCCAGCGGATCGACTGCCTGGCCGGGCTCGAAAAGTTCTACGGGCTCAAGTTCAAGGAATTCAAACCCGTCGACATCGGCCTCCGCTACACGGTCCTCGAAAACAACCAGGCCGACCTCTCGATCCTGTTCACCACCGACCCGCAGCTGGCCGGCGAAAACCCGAAGTTCGTGATCCTCGAAGACGACAAGCACGTCTTCCCGGCCGGGAACGTCATCTTCGTGACCAAGAAGTCGGTCGCCGAAGAAGCCGGGCCCGACTACGAAAAGACGGTCCTCCAGGTTCAGGAAGGGCTGACGCTGCCGGTGATGCAGGAGCTGAACGCGCGGGTCGAACTCGAAAAAGAAACGCCGAAGCAGGTCGCCACCGAGTACCTCGAAGAAGAAGGGTTCATCGGCTAGCCGGTCTCGACAGCCTCGAGCGGGCGGGGCCCCGGCGGCCTCGCCCGCATCCTCGCGAAGGCGATCCGGGTCGCGCAGGCGGCGGCGATCCCGGCGCAGCCCGCCAGCAGCAGCGCGGCCCGCGGGTCGTACGCTTCCGAGAGCCAGCCGGCGAGCGGGCCGCCGATCGGCGTCGAGCCGAGGAAGACCACCGAGTAGAGGGCCATCACGCGGCCGCGCATCTCCGGCTCGACCGCCAGCTGCAGCGATGAGTTGATCGCCGCGGCGAAGGTGACCGCGGAGGCCCCCAGCAGCGCGACCATCGGCACCTCGAGCGCGATGCTGGGCATCGCCGCGGCGAGGCCCGCGAGGATCCCGAACGAGAGCGCGGCGCCGGCGATCAGGCGCGGGTCGGTGCGGCCATGGGCGCCGGTCGCGAGGGCGCCGAGGACCGAGCCCGCGCCCATCGCCGCGACCAGGGTCGCGTAGGCGCCGGGGCCGCCTTCGAAGCTGAACCGGGCGAGCAGCGGCAGGATCACCTGGAAGTTCAGCCCGAACGTCCCGACCAGCGCCATCAGAGCCAGCGGCACCGCCAGCTCCGGGGTGCGCCTGACGTACCGGAGGGCGGCGCGGATCGCCCCCTGCTCGTGCTCGGCCCTGGGGGCAGACTCGAGCTGGTCGGGCTCCATCCGCCAGAGGGCGACGATCATGCCCCCGAACGAGAGGGCGTTGAGCGCGAAGCAGGGCTCGACGCCGACCGAGGCGATCATCAGCCCGGCGAGGGCCGGCCCGAGCAGCCGGGCGGTGTGGATCAGGACGCTGTTGAGGCTGACCGCGTTGACGACGCGGTCGACGCCGACCATCTCGATCGCGAAGCTCTGACGGGTCGGGTTGTCGACGGCGTTGACCGAGCCGCGGACGAAGACGAGGGCGAAGACCATCCAGGGGGCGACGGCGCCGGCGGCGGTCACGCTGAACAGGGCCACCGCCGGGATCGCCATCAGGACCTGGGTGACCATCAGCAGCCGCCGCTTCGGAAAGCGATCGGCGAGCAGGCCGCCCCAGGCGCCGAAGAGGAGGATCGGGAGGAACTGGAGCGCCGTCGTCAGCCCGACCGCGAGACCGCTGCCGGTGAGCGAGAGGACGAGCCAGATCTCGGCCACCATCTGCATCCAGTTGCCCGAGAGCGAGACGACCTGCCCGGCGAAGTAGCGGCGGTAGTTCGGGACCGAGAGCGAGTCGACGCTTCGCCGCAGCGCGGCGCTCATTCTGTCTCCGGCCGACGCCGCGGCTCCTCGAGGATTCTCTCGAGGATCCCGGCCGCGCGCTCGAGCGTCTCGACGTCCTCGGCCGGAAGGCGCCGGATCCGCCGCGCCAGGTAGGCGTTCTTGCGGCCGCGGAGGCGGCGCAGCCGCTCGCGGCCGGCGGCGTTGATGCTGACCAGCGCGCTGCGTCCGTCGGCCGGGTCCCGGGTCCGATCGACGAGTCCCGCCTCCTCGAGCTGGCGCAGGGTCCGGGTCCCGGTCGGCCGCTTGATCCGCTCGATCTCGGCGAGCTCGCTGGGGGTCAGCGGGCCGTGCCGCTCGACCGTGGCGAGCGCCGCCGCGGCGGTCGGCGAGAGCTCGGTGCCGCCGGCGCCCGCGGCCTCCTGGCGGAGCCGCCTCGCGGTCCGCACGATCGCCATTCGCAGCCTCGCGGCCGCTTCGGTGAGTCGGGTTTCCTGCGCCGTGGACGTCATCTGATTAGCTTAAGTAATTAGTATAGCGAACTATCTCTGAAAGGCCAAGAGGGGCAGGCGTCGAACTAGACGCGGATGGCCACACCGATGGCGAGAGCAGGAGCGTCGCCGGCTTATCCACCGGGCATGGACGAGCGCAGCACACGAGTCCAGCGGAGGTTGGAAGTCCCGATGCTGATCGCGGCGGCGCTGACGGTGCCGATGGTGGCGATCAGCGAGTCGCACCCCGGGGGCGCGCTGGAGGTGGCCGCCGACATCCTCAACTGGGGCACCTGGCTGGCCTTCGCCGTCGAGCTTGTGGTGATGCTCGCCGTCGTCCCGGACCGCGGCGCCTGGCTGTTGCGCAACCCGCTCGACCTGTTTCTCGTCGTCTTCACGCCGCCGGTCCTCCCCCCCGGCCTCCAGGGCCTGCGGGTCCTACGCCTGCTGCGCCTGCTGCGGCTAGCGCCGATAACACGCATCTCCCGCGAGGTCTTCACTCAGCGCGGGCTTCACTATGCGGCCGTGCTTGCGCTGCTGACCGCGGTCGGCGGCGGCGCCCTCTTCGACGCCCTCGAGAAGAACAAGGAGCACCTCAGCACGTGGGACGGGATCTACTGGGCGCTGACGACGATGACGACGCTCGGGTCCAACATCCAGCCGAGCGACACCGGCAGCCAGATCATCGCCACCGTCCTGGTCCTGGTCGGCCTCGGGTTCATCGCGCTCCTGACCGGAGCAATCGCGCAGCGCTTCTTCGGCCCCGAAATCGGCGAAGTCGAGCGGGAGCTCGAGGAGGAGGCGTCGGCCGAGCAGATCGCCCAGCGCGAACTGCGCAGCATCCGCGAGCAGCTGGCGTCGCTGGAGATCGCGGTCGAGCGGCTGGTCGACGAGCGCGCCTCGCCGCCCTAGCCTTCCTCGTCGAACCGTTCGGCGACCTTCTTCTCGAGCTCTTCCATCACGGCCGGATCGCGCAGCGTCGTGACGTCGCCGAGCTCGCGGCCCTCGGCGATGTCGCGCAGCAGCCGGCGCATGATCTTGCCCGAGCGCGTCTTCGGCAGGTCGCCCGACCAGATGACGCGTTTCGGCCGCGCCAGTTTGCCGATCCGCTCGGCGACGTGACCGCGGATCGCCGCGACCATCTCGTCGTCGCCGTCGAGGTCGCCCTCGAGGGTGACGAAGGCGCAGATCGCCTGGCCGGTGTCCTCATCGCTCTGGCCGATCGCCGCCGCCTCGGCGACCTTCGGGTGGGAGACGATCGCCGACTCGACCTCGGCGGTCGAGAGCCGGTGGCCGGAGACGTTGATGACGTCGTCGACGCGGCCGAGGATCCAGAGGTAGCCGTCCTCGTCGCGCCGCGCTGCGTCGCCGACCAGGTAGGTCTCGCGGCCGAAGCGCGAGAAGTAGGTCTCGATGAAGCGGTCCTCCTCGCGGTAGAGCGTCCGCAGCATTCCCGGCCAGGGGCGGCGCAGGACCAGCAGCCCCTCCCGGTCCCCGTCGATCCGGTTGCCGTCGTCGTCGACCACGTCGGCCTCGATCCCGGGCAGCGGCACGGTCGCGGATCCCGGCTTCGTCGCGGTTATTCCGGGCAGGGGCGAGATCATGATGTGGCCGGTCTCGGTCTGCCACCAGGTGTCGACAACGGGACAGTGTTCGCCGCCGATGACCCTGTGGTACCAGAGCCAGGCCTTGGGGTTGATCGGCTCGCCGACGGTGCCGAGCAGGCGCAGGGTCGCGAGGTCATGGCGTTCGGGGTACTCGGGGCCCCATTTCATGCAGGCCCGGATCGCGGTCGGCGCGGTGTAGAAGATCGTCACGCCCTGGCTCTCGACGATGTCCCACCAGACGTCCTTGTCGGGGTAGTCGGGGGCGCCCTCGTACATCACGCTGGTGGTGCCGTTCGCGAGCGGCCCGTAGACGATGTAGGAGTGGCCGGTGACCCAGCCGACGTCGGCGGCGCACCAGTAGACATCGTGCTCGGGCTTGAGGTCGAAGACGTAGCGGTGGGTGTAGGCGACGCCCGTCATGTAGCCGCCGGTCGTGTGGAGGATCCCCTTCGGCTTCGCGGTCGAGCCGGAGGTGTAGAGGATGTAGAGCGGGTGCTCGGCGTCCATCGGCTCGGCCGGGCACTCGGCGTCCGCAGCCTCCATCGCCTCGTCGACCCAGACGTCGCGGCCCTCCTTCATCTCGCACTCGGCGCCGGTGTGGCGGACGACGAGGATCGTCTCGATCGACGCGACGTCGCCGATCACCTCATCGACCTTGGCCTTGACCGGCGCGGTCTGGCCCTTGCGGCGGGCGCCGTCGACGGTTATGAGCGCCTTCGCCTCGGAGAACTCCATGCGCTCGCGGACCGCCTCGGGCGCGAAGCCTCCGAAGACGACGTTGTGGGGGGCGCCGATCCGGGCGCAGGCGAGCATCGCGACGACGACCTCGGGGATCATCGGCAGGTAGATGCCGACCACGTCGCCCTTGCCGATGCCGCGGTCGCGCAGGGCGTTGGCGAAGCGCTGCACGTCGGCGAGGAGATCGGCGTAGGTGATCGCCCGCTCCTCCCCCTCCTCACCGCGCCAGAGGTAGGCGACGCGGTCGCCGATCCCGGCCTCGACGTGGCGATCGAGGCAGTTCGCCGAGGCGTTCAGCCTGCCGTCGGCGAACCACCTGTAGAACGGCGGGTCGGAGTCGTCGAGCGACTCGCTCGGCGGCTCCGCCCACTCGAGGAGCTCGGTGGCCTGCCGCAGCCACCACGCCTGCGGATCGGCGGCGGCCTCCTCGTAGATGGCCGGATCGCTCCACAGCGCCGCCTCCCTGAACTCGGAAGGGGGCTCGAACCGCTCGACGTCCAGCAGAGCACTGAGCTCCTGCTCGAGCTCTGACAGTTGCCCGGTCGTAGCCATCTCGCTCCTCCTCCTTCTCAGCGACTCAGGTGCCGGACGGGTAGGACCGTCCGCCCGAATGTCGCGTTGGTCACCGCCGCGAACGATGCATACCAGGCGGCGACCGCCGTCGCCAGGCCGAACCAGCCACCGACTTCGACCAGCCCTTCGTGCCCGCCGGCGTTGCCGATGCCGAGCAGGAAGAAGGTCACCGCGAGGAGGATGAAGACCACCGCGATGGCAGCCGTCGTCCGCAGCGAGGCGACGAACATGTAGGTGGTGAATATGCCCCAGGCGATCAGGTAGAGGCCGACCGCGTCGCCGACGTGGGCTTCCGGGATATCGCCCGCGAAGAACGTGACCAACGCCCAGTACGAGAGCCAGAAGGCGCCGAAGGACGTGAACGCGACCGCGCCGAAGGTGTTGCCGGTGCGGAACTCCCACATCCCGGCCAGCACCTGGGCGATGCCGCCGTATCCGAGCGCGAGGCCCAGCACGACGGGCTCGCCGGCTTTGTTGACGAGGCCGGCGTTGAACATGCTGAGGACGAACGTCGTCAGCGCGAACCCGGCGAGGCCGAGCGGCCCGGGGTCGGCCGGCGTCCATCCTGCGCCCACCTCGGCCCTTCCGACGGCCTCCCTGCCCCGTTCGCCGGCGGTCGGCTCGGTGGCGTTCCCGTGAATGGTGCTGGACTCCATGACATCCCCCTTTCCGTCCGCCTGCCGAAGCACTCGGAAGCGGGCGATGTGTTTGTGGGTTGCTTCTCGTTTCCTCGTCAACTACCCGATTGTGGGGATTGATACACCTGGGATCGCGGCCCGCCGCCTGTAGATTTGGTCGGCAGCGATGCTCTTCCGGCAAGTCATCCACGAGGACCTCGGCTGTGCCTCCTACCTTGTCGGCGATACCGACAGCGGAGTCGCCGCGGTGGTCGACCCCCAGTGGGACGTCGAGCCCTACCTCGACCTCTCCCGCCTCCACGGAGTCCGGATCGAGCACGTCCTCGAGACCCATAACCACGCCGACCACGTCTCCGGCCACGGTCGGCTGGCACGTGCCACGGGAGCCAAGATTCACGTCAACGCGCTCGCAGACGCCGAGTACGAGCACGAGGCCTTCGACGACGGCTGGACCCTCGAGCTCGGGACCGGGGCATTGATCGAGGCGATCCACACGCCGGGGCACCGGCCTGAGCACACGTCGTTCCTGGTCCGCGACGCGGCCCGCGGCGGCGACCCGGTCGCGATCCTGACCGGCGACTCGCTGTTCGTCGGCGACGTCGCCCGGCCCGATCTGGCGGTCGAGCCGCGCGAAGGCGCGGCCGAGATCTTCCGCTCGCTGCACGAGAGGCTGCTGGCGCTCCCGGACGACGTCGAGGTCTGGCCGGGGCATCTTGGCGGCTCGCTGTGCGGGAGCTCGGGGATCGACCTCAAGACCTCCTCGACGATCGGCTTCGAGCGCCGCCACAACCGCGCCCTGGGCATTGCCGACGAGGGGGAGTTCATCGAGGACGCGGTCGCGAGCATCGGCACGCGGCCGCCCAACGTCGCCCACATCGTCGGCCTCAACCAGGGGCCGCTGGTCGAGTCGATCGGCGCCCCCGCCCGGCTCTCTTCGCGGGGCTTCGAGGCGGCAATCGCCGATGGCGCCCTGGCGGTCGACTCGCGGACCAACGAGCAGTTCGACGAGGCGCACATCCCGGGCGCGATCAGCGCCTCCGCCTACGACACGGGCTTCGCGACGAAGGTCGCGCAGGTGATTCCGCCCGAGGCCGAGATCGTGATCGTTGCCGCCTCCGACGGCAACGAGCTCGACGCCGCCGAGCTGCTCGCCGCGGTCGGCCTCCGCGTCAGGGGCTTCCTCGGCGGCGGCATGAGCGCCTGGCGGGCCGAGGAACGCCCGGTCAGCAGGATCGATGCGATCGACACCGTCGGGCTCGCAGCGCTCGCGGAGGGCGACGAGCCGCCGCTCGTGGTCGATGTCCGCAACGCGGGCGAGTTCGATTCGGGCCACATCCCCGGCTCCCTCCACATCCCGTACGCGGAGCTGGCCGAACGGGTCGACGAGCTGCCCCGCGACCGTCCGGTGGCGACGATCTGCAAGGCCGGCAAACGCAGCGGGCTCGCCGCCTCGATCCTCCAGCGCGAGGGGTTCGAGCGGATCGTCCACGTCGCCAGCGGCGGCGTCCCCGCCTGGGCCGCGCTGGGCCGGCCGCTCGAGACGGCCGACACGCCCGCCCCAACCTGATGTCGTAGTTCCCCCCCGCCCCACCTGATGTCGTAGTTCCCCCCCGCCCCAACCTGATGTCGTAGTTCTTTCGGGGGGGTCGAAAGAACTACGACATCGCGGTGGGTCAGTAGCCGGACGGGTGGCGGGCGATGAAGCCTTCGGGCGAGTCGACCGGAGAGGGGTGCCAGCGCGGGCCCGGGCCGCCGACGGTGTCGAAGGCGAGGCCGGCGATGATCATCCAGGCGTGCTCGGCGTTGGCGTAGACGGTGATCCACTGGCCGGGGCCGGGTTCGCCCCAGGTCTCGAGCCCGGTCGAGTCGAGCGGGCTGGAGAGGAAGCCGCCCCCGTTGAGCGCGAAGCTGACCGCGCCGGAGCAGTCGTAGCCGGGTGAGGAGAAGGATCCGTGGCCGCCGCCCCAGATGTAGGGGGTGGTTGCAATCGAGTTCGCCGCTTCGATCGCGCCCTGGACTGCGGGCGGAGCGGCGGCGGGGACGCTCGCCTGGCTTTCGGAGATGTAGTCGGCGGTCTCGCCCGGAGTCAAAGGCGCCGGAGCGCTGGCCGGCGGGATGCTGCCGGCGCTCGCGATCTGTTCGGAAATGGTGGCGAGGTTGTCGCTCAGCGCCTGCGAGCGCGACTCGAGGCCGTCGAGGGCTTCGCGGCGTTCGGCCTGGGCGGCCTTCAGTTCGGCAAAGCGCTTCTCGGCTTCGGCGCGCGCGGCGGCGGCTTCGCGCTCCTTGACCGCGATCGCGTCGCGCGCGGCCTTGATCTGGCGGCGGACGGCTGCCATTCGCCTGACCGCCGCCTTGGCCTCGTCGCGCAGCGCCTTGACCCTGTTCGCGACGGCGTCGTCGTGGTCCTCGATCTGATTCAGGTAGTCGGCCCGGGTGCTGGCCTCCGACCAGGTGGCCGAGTCGAGAACGACGCTGACCATGTCCGGCGTGCCGGCCTCGTAGATCGCGATCAACCTGTGCTTGAGGACCGAGAGCGCCCGCTTCAGCCGTGCGCGGATCCTCGCCAGCCGTTCCTTGTCCTTCTCGAGCTTGGCGCTCGCCCGCTCGAGCTCGGCCTGCTTGGCCGCGAGTTCGGCTTCTGCCGCCGCCTGGCGGCGGCGCAGGACCGAGACTTCGCCGAGCATCGAGTCGATCGCGGCGTTCTGATCGGCGATCGTCGCGCTCAGCGAGCGTTCGCTCTTGTGGACCTGATCGAGCTTGCCCTGGGTCGAATCGAACTTTTCCTGCAGGGTCTGGGCCGGTGCTTGGGCGCCGCCGGCCGCCCAGAGGCAGACCAGCGCCAGCAGCGCGGCGGCAGGCAGCAGCCAGCGCCTCTGATTACCGAAGCGGGACCCGAACATCCGGCGGCGCAGGCTAACGAAACCCGGCTCTGGATGTTAGGAGTTGCTAATAACTTGCAACTTCGGTTGCAGAAACCGGCCCCTGGAGGAAAGGCCTGCTCGGCGCCGACGGCCGGATCAGCCCAGCAGTTTCGCCTTCGCCTCCTGGAACTCCTGATCCGAAAGGGCGCCTTTTTCCTTCAGTTCGTTCAGCTTGTGCAGTTCGTCGGCGGGCGACGTGTTGGCGGTCTGGCGGACGTATTCGTCGAAGTGCTTTTTCGCGTCCGCCTGGGCTTTGACCGTCCGCTCCCGCATCCCGTCCCCGCGCGCGATCAGGTAGATCAGCGCCGTGATGAACGGCAGGAAGATCAGGAAGAACACCCATACCGCCTTCCACCATCCCGACAGTTCATGGTCGCGGAAGAGGTCGGTGATGATCGTGAACAGGATCCAGATCCAGATCACGAGCAGGAAGAACTCGACGATGAGGAGAAGCAGTTCGCCGAAGGTGACATCTGCGAGAGCCAGCAACGGGTGGGTCCTTTCTGACGCGGGCGGGGTGGGTCGATCTTAGTCTGCGCTAGAGGCGCTGCGCAAACAGGACGGCCGCGACCGCGGTGGCCAGGTTGAGGCTGGAGACGCCGGGGCGCATCGGGATCCCGAGCCTGGCGTCGGCGCGGTCGAGCAACTCGGCGGTCAGGCCGTGCCGCTCGGTCCCGAAGGCGAGGATCGGGCCAGCCGGGAGATCTGCCGCTCGCAGCTCGTCCCCGTCGGGGTCGATCGCGATCAGAGGCCGCTCGGTCTGCGGCAGCTGCGGCACCCCGGCGACGGGAAGCGCGAAGTGGAGGCCGGCGGCTCCGCGGAGGGCGTCGGGGTGCCAGGGGTCGTTGCCGCCGGTGGTGAGGACCGCGGCGGCATCGGCCGCCGCGGCGACCCTGACGCAGGCGCCCATGTTCCCCATCGTCCGCGGGTCCTCGAGCAGGACGACCGGCGCCGCGCGCGGGCCCGAGAGAACCGCCTCGACGTCAACCGCTGGCCGGCGGGCGATCGCGACGACCCCGGTGCGCGGCGCCTGCGGGACGAGCTCGGCCAGCACCTCGGCGCCGACACCGGTCGCCCGGCCGGCGACCGAGCCCATCAGATCCGGAGCGAGCTCGGACGCCAGCTCCTCGAGCTCGTCGGGGTCCACGGCGACGATCTCCTCGACCTCGGCCCCGAACCGCAGCGCATGCTTGAGGGCGTGAAAGCCCTCGAGAACCGCCAGGGCCGGATCGCGCCGCGCGCCGCGGTAGCGGCGGATCAGTGTCGCCTCGTCGCCGTCGATGGGAATCATTCGTGGTTCGCTCGCTGCGCCAGGCTAGCCCGCCGCCCCCGCCTCGGCTAGCCTGAGCCGATCGCCACCTTCCTCCACACCTGCTACCGGATCGGCGACATCGAGCGCTCGGTCGAGTTCTACGAAAAGCTCGGGTTCGAGGAGCGGCGCCGGATGCCGATCGGAGACGAGGCGATCAACGTCTTCATGGGCATGCCCGGCGAGGGCGACGTCCTCGAGCTGACCTACAACCATGGCGTCGACTCCTACGAGCACGGCACCGGCTACAACCACATCGCGCTCCTCGTCGACGACCTCGACGAGACGCTCGCCGGCCTCGCGGAGAAGGGCATCGAGCCCGAAAAGCCGCCCTACCGTCCCGGCGGCCGCACCGAGGGCCCCCGGATCTGCTTCGTCCGGGACCCCGACGGGTACAGGGTCGAGCTAATTGGAGGCTGACCGCCGCTGCGGTGGGAGCGACCACTCTCGCAACCACCAGGCGCTGATCGACTCGGTGTCGACCCTTAGGACGGGCAGTTCCACAACCTCGTCTCGCAGCGACACAACCGATGCCCACCGCAGGGTGAGGTAGCGCTCGTCGGGCTCGCCATCGGGATGCTCGATGAGCAGCGAACGAAGCTGATCGCCGGTGGCGGCCGGCGGTCCCTTCCCTTCTTCAGCTTCGGTGATCCGAGTCTTGACCAAGTTGTTCGAGTCCTCCGTGAAAAGACTTGGGGAGCAGAGTTCGCCGACGACGAGATGCCCATCGATCAGCGCGTATAGAGCAAGTTGAGCGAACTCGCTTGCCTCGACCGCCGCCCGAAGTTCCCGCAACAGTGGATCCACCGGGTTCGGAACGTAACAGGCGGGCTGCCAGCCCATTGCGTTGACCGCTGCCCGGCGATGCTCTTCAACATCAAGATGAACGACACCCCGACGGCTATCGCGTCGAGCTGATCGGGCCCGGCTGAGACCTGTAGAGCTGATCCCGTAGCGGTGGGGGCGGCTTCGGGCGGGGCCAGATGCGCACCGGCGGCTGGTCGCTGGTGTCGAAGATCGTCAATCGCCGGACCGGGCGCTTGGTGATGACCGATGCGGTCCGCCATTGCCAGGGATGGCTGCAGTAGTCGGGGCCTTCGTTCCGTGCGGGGACATGCCCGGTCGCGTGGAGGAGGGCGAACTCGTAGGGCCTCGCCTTGGTCCTTGGTCGTTCGACCAGCCTCGCCTCCTTCAACGTCGCATCCGCCTGATTGCCGGTGCAGCTGATTTCCCAGGAGAAGAAGAAGGTGTGACCGATCTCGCGATGATCGATCGAGGCGAACACGCTCAGCGCCTCGTCGTGAGCCGGGACCGGCACCGGATTCCAGGGGGGCGGAGCCCAGGCGGCGCTGACCCCGAACGTCGTTTCTCCCGCCGCGATCAAGACGGCGGTCATTGCCGCGGCGGCGATTCTCGATTCAGGCCGGGGCATCGAGGTGGCCGCGCCCGGCTCTAACGCTTGACGTGGACCACCTTGAAGCTTTTCGTCGCCGGCGAGGGGTCGGCGACGCCGGAGAGGACCGCGCGGACGCTGAACTTGTATTTCCCGGGCTTCAGCTTGTAGGTCTTCGGCGATTTGCAGCCCTTGAACTTGGGCTTCGGCTGTTTCTTCTTGCCCTTCTTGACGGTCACCAGGGCGCATTCGAACTTCGCGCCCGCGGCCGAGGAGCTGAACTTGAAGGTGACCTTCGCCTTCTTCCCCTTCGTCTTCACCGTCTTCTTCGGCCCTTTCCCGATCTTCGTCTCCGGCGCTTTCGTTGTCGCGCCGCCACTGATCGGGACGACCGGCGGTTCGAGGCCGCTGATGCGAGCGACTTCCCAGGCCGTGCCCGGTTTTTCGACCGTCACCCAGATCGTGTTGCCGGGCCCCGCGGCGATCTGGCGGGGCGTGAACCCTTCCGGCGTGCCGCCGAGGAAGGTGTGTTCGCCGGTCGACGTCAACCGCTCGACTCCGGTATTGGCGGGAGTGGACCCTGAGAGCGCAATCCAGAAGGCATCATCTGACCCATACGCGACGCCGAAGGGATCGCCATCCCGGTCAAACGCCTGGACCGGGTTCGGCGGCGTGACCAGCCCGATCTGCTCAGGCGCCGCTCCTGGCTGGGAGAAGCCGATCTGGCCGCTCGGACTGCCGGCCAGCCCCTGTGAGGCCCCTTCGAAATTTCCTTCTTTTTCATGGCCGATCGCGATGTCCTGCTCGACGCCGCCGGTGGTCATGGTCACGATCCGGGATTTTCCGGTGTCGGCGATGGCCAGCAGCGAGCCGGCCACGTCAATGTCCCTCGGATCGAGTCCTCCGACCGCGATCGCGGTGGCCGTTCCTTCCGGATTCGCCGGCGAGAAGTGGACCACGTTTTCGCTGGCCGCCACCCACATCTGGCCATCTGGGCCGGCGACGATCGGGTTGTTCGAGGTGACGGTGTTGATCGTGAACGTCTGACTCGTGCCTTTGGGGTCGGAGGGGGAGAACGAGGCGACTTTGTTGATGGCCGTCACCCAGAGCTTTCCTTCCGGGCCTGGAGCGATCCCGATCGGGTTGTTGATTTCTTCGAGTTCGAAGGCTTCGACGGCTCCGGCCGGCGTGATCCGGGCGACGTCTTTTTCGCCTTCGGAGACCGTCATCCAGATATTGCCGTCGGGCCCGGCGACGATTTTGTTGTTGGTCCCGAATTCCGGAACCGGGAAATGCCCGTCGACGGTCGGCACCGCCAGGGCAGTCGAACTGCTGCCGAGGAGCGCGGCTGCGGCCGCCAAGGCTGTCGTCACGATCCGACGGGACGGCATCGCCGAACAGTCTAAGTCGTTCCCCAAGTTTTGACCGGATCTTTACGGGAAGTTGATCCGCGGGAAAACCTGGGCCTCGATCCTTGACGTACTCGACCGAGGAGGTGGCTATGCCGCAGATACTCGTTGTGACCGACGTCCCCGAGACCTCCCAGAGCGAGGTCGTCTACCGAGAGCGAATCGCCCTCAGCGATCTCGAGTCCGACCACTTCTCGGCGCAGCTGGTGGAGCGGGTCGGGTGGGCCGTCCTCGATGCCGACGAGCTCGAACACCAGGATCCCCGAACGATCGACGACCAGGCGGTGATCAACCGCCAGGCCGAGGCGTTCCCGAGCTAACTCCCAGAGCTCCGCGGCCCGGTGGCCTCCGGGCCGCGGAGTGCAATTGAAGTTGCGGGGGAAGGATCGGAAGGTGCTACCCAGTAGTGGGGATGCGCCCGATCCGAGCCATCGGAGCGGCGGCGCTGATCGCGATCGTCCTCGCGGCGGCGTCCGCGCCCGCCCAGGCGAGCATCCCGGCCCGCGTCGCGCCGCTGCAATCGGCGCTCAAGGCCCTCGATCTCTACAGCGGCTTCGTCGACGGGATCAGGGGGCCGCTGACCCGCGAGGGGATCCGCGCCTTCCAGCGCCGGCGCGGCCTGAACATCGACGGGATCGTCGGCCCCGAAACCCGGCGGGCGCTCGGCTGGCGCGGACGGCCCGGCCTCGGGAGTCGGGTGATGCGCTACGGCGACCGGGGCTGGGACGTCGCAGCCCTCCAGTTCCTGCTCCAGCGCGCCGGCCACGGCCCGGGGCGGGCAGACGGCCTGTTCGGCCCGCTGACCAGGGCGGCCGTGGTGCGCGCGCAGGAGGCGGCCGGCATCGGGGTCGACGGCCTCGCGGGGCCGGTCACGATCCGCTCGCTGCGAACCGGGGCGGGCGGCGACAACGGAGAGGCGCCCGGCGGCCCGGTTCGATTCCTGCGGCCGGTCCCGGGCCCGATCGGGTCGCCGTTCGGCGCCCCGCGCCCGGGCGGCCGCACCCACACCGGGGTCGACTTCCCCGAGCCGGAAGGCACACCGATCCGGGCCGCCGGCGTCGGGACGGTCATCTACGCCGCGTACAACGGCGGCGGCTACGGCAACCTCGTCGTGATCCAGCACCGCCTCGGGTACACGAGCTGGTACGGGCACATGTCCGAGATCACCGCCCACGTCGGGGAGAGTGTCGGCGGCGGAACCCTGATCGGGTACGTCGGCCAGACCGGGGACGCGACCGGCCCTCATCTCCACTTCGAGGTCCGCCATTACGACACGCCGATCGATCCGGTGCCGCTGCTGCTCTCCGCGGTCGCGTCGAGCGCGCCGGGCCCGGCCGGTGGCATCGGCGCCGAAGAGTGCGTCGGCGGTCGGCGGCCGACCCGCAGGCCGCCGCCCGGGTCCGACTGGATCGCCCGCGAACGCCTCTGTCGCTGAGCGCGGAGCGAGCCCGATGAGACATCCTCGACACCCCGCGCCGCAAGCGAGCACGAAATTCATCGAGCGGATCCCGGCTGGCCGGGCGGCCAGTGGGCCCTGTCCTAGAATCGGCGCGGTGAGCCGGGAGGGCACCACTGTCACTGCTGCCGGAGAGCGAGTTCGAGACCGGCTCGCGGGAAGGAGGATCCTCCTCACCGGCGCCTCCGGGTTTCTCGGCAAGGCGGTGCTCGGGACCCTCCTGCGCTGTGCCCCCGCGATCGACCAGCTGGTCATCATGCTGCGCGCGCCCGGGAGCCCGACCGCGAGCGAGCGACTCGACGGCGTCCTCGCGAGCGATTGCTTCGAGGGCCTCCCCACCGATGCGATCGAAGCCAAGATCGAGTCCGGCGGGATCCGCGCGCTGCACGGCGATCTCGAGATCGACGGTCTCGCCGAGGAGCCCGCGGAGGCGCTGGCCGGGATCGACACCGTGATCCACTGCGCCGCGACCGTCTCCTTCGAGGAGGCGCTCGACGACGCCCTGGCCCTCAACACCTTCGGCCCGGTCCGGCTGCTGCGGCGGCTGCGGGAAAGCGGCTCCGACCCGGAGCTGGTCCACGTCTCGACCGCCTATGTGGCGGATCGCCAGTCGGGCCGGGTCCTCGAGGACGGCATCCCGCACCACGGGCTCGCCGACCTCGACCCGGACCAGCTGTACGCGACCGGCAGGCGCTGGCGCGAGGAGGTGGAGCGGGAGTCGATCGCCGAGCCGCAGCGGAGCGCCTTCGCGAAGGCAGCCGCGCGCGATGCCTCCCGGCGCAAGGACCTCGACGCATCCGAGCGGGCGGAGGAGCTGCGCCGCCGCTGGGTCGACGGCAAGCTCTCACGCCGCAGCCGCAGGTACGCGATCGAGCTCGGATGGCCCGACACCTACGCGCTCTCGAAGGCGCTCGGGGAGCGCCTGGTCGGCGAGCGCTCGGCCCCGACCACCGTCATCCGGCCGACGATCATCGAGTCGGCGCTCGAGATGCCCACTCCGGGCTGGCTCGAGGGGATCAAGGTCGCCGACCCGCTGATCCTGGCCTACGCCTCGCGCGGCCTGACCCACCTTCCGGGCCGCGAGGCGAACGTGATCGACATCGTCCCGGTCGACCTGGTCGCGAATGCGTGTGTCGTCGCCGCGGCGCATCCTCCCGAGGACGGCCTGCGGACCATCGCGGTCGCCAGCAGCGCCCGCAACCCGCTCTCGATCGGACGCCTCGCCGAGGAGATCCGCGAGTACTTCCTGCGAGAGCCGCTGATCGGCCGCAACGGCTCGCCGATCAGGATCGGCCGGCTGAAGTTCGTCGACCGCAGGGTGGCGCTGCGGCGGACGATCGCCCGCGAGCGGCTCGCCTCCGCGGCTGCGCGCGCGGCGATCGCCTCCCCCGTCCACCTTCCGCCGGAGCGGATGCTGCGCTCCGCCCGATCGCTCGCCGAACGGGTGACGAGGATGGTCAAGATCTACGGCGCCTACACCGAGCTCGACTGCGTCTTCGACGACTCCAACGCCTGCCGCCTCGCCGAGCTCATGCCCGAGGCCGACCGCGCCGAGCTCTCCTTCGACACCGCGGCGATCGATTGGGACTCCTACCTGCAGGAGGTCCACCTGCCGCAGGTTCGACGGCTGGCCAGCGGCGAATGATGTCCGGGCAGGCGACCGAGTACGTCCAGGTCCTGACCACCGTCGCCTCCGAGCAGGACGCGATGCGGATCGCCGACGAGCTGCTCGACCGCCGCCTCGCGGCCTGCGTCCAGGTGGTCGGACCGATACTGAGCCGCTACCGCTGGCGGGGGGAGCTCGAGCAGGCGCGGGAGTGGCAATGCCTGGCGAAGACCGAGGCCGGCCTCTACGAGGAGGTCGAGGCGGCGATCCGCGAGCTCCACAGCTACGACGAGCCGGAGATCATCGCGACGCCGATCGTCGCCGGGAGCAGCGGCTACCTCGCCTGGGTCAGCTCCGAGACACGGCGCTCCAGGTAGCGCCGCTCGACCCGGTTCGCGGTCAGCCCGATCGCCCGCTCGTAAGCCGCCCGGGCCTCCGCGTCGCGGCCGAGGCGTCGCAGCAGCTCGGCGCGGGCGGAGTGGAGCTGACGGTAGCCGTCGAGCCCGTCGATCTCCTCGATCAGGTCGAGGCCGGGCTGCGGGCCGTCGCGCATCGCGACCGCCGCCGCCCGGTTGAGCTCGACGACCGGGCTCGGGGCGGCGCGCGCGAGCCATTCGTAGAGGCGGACGATCCGGGCCCAGTCGGTTTCACCGGATGAACCCGCGCTCGCGTGGGCGGCGGCGATCCGGGCCTGGATCGTGTACGGGCCGACGGGGCCGTGTGCCGCGGCCCGCTCCGACAGCGCCAGCCCCTCGGCGATCCGCTCGCCGTCCCACAGCCCCCGGTCCTGCTCGTCCAGCGGCACGGCCTCGCCGCTGTTGTCTACCCGAGCGGGGCGCCTGGCGTCGGTGAGGAGCATCAGGGCCAGCAGCCCGATGACCTCGGGCTCACGCGGGAGCGTCGAGGCGAGCACGCGGGCAAGGCGGATCGCCTCGGCGCTGAGCTCGGTGCGCACCAGCGAGTCGGAGTCCGAGGCGAGGTAGCCCTCGTTGAAGATCAGGTAGAGCGTCGCCAGGACCCCCGGCAGGCGTTCCGGCATCCGCTCGGCGTCGGGGACCTCGTATGGGATCCCCGCTTGGGCGATCTTGCGCTTGGCGCGAACCAGGCGCTGGGCCATGGTGCTCTCGGCGACGAGGAAGGCGCGGGCGATCTCGGCGGTGCTGAGGCCGCCCAGGGCGCGCAGGGTGAGCGCGACGCGGGCCTCGAGCGAGAGCGCGGGATGGCAGCAGGTGAAGATCAGCCGCAGCCGGTCGTCCTCGATCTCCCCGCCGGCGGCGACCCGGTCCGCGGGCCCGAGCTCGGGCGGGCGAAGCGCCTCGAGGCGCTCGAGGATCGCTGTCTTCTCGCGCAGGGTGCTCTCGCGCCGGAGCCGATCGATCGCGCCGTTGCGGGCGACCTGGGTGATCCAGGCGCCGGGGTTCGACGGGACGCCGTCGCGGGGCCAGCGCTCGAGCGCGACGACGAACGCGTCCTGGACCGCCTCTTCGGCGGCATCGAAGTCGCCGAGCACGCGGATCAGCGTCGCGACCGCGCGCCCCGACTCGTGCCGGAACGTGCGGTCGACGACACTGTCGCGCTGCTCCGCTCCCAAGCGGGGCTAGTGCTTCTCGGTGACGCGCTCGAGCAGTTCCGCGCCGGAGATGTCGTTCTCGCCGGCCTCCTCGACCAGCGGCCTGACTTCGACCGCGACGCCCTGGAGCGGCGCCTTCTTCGTCCAGGCCAGGGCCTCATCGAGGTTCGCCGCCTCGATGATCCAGAAGCCCATCAGCTGCTCCTTGGTCTCGGCGAACGGCCCGTCGGTCACGGTCGCCTCTCCGCCCTCCTCGAGCGGGAAGCGGACGACGGTCGCGGTCGCGCGCTCGCGCAGCCCGGCGCCGTAGATCATCGCCCCGGCGTCCCTCAGTTCCTGGTTGTACTTGTCCATCAGGTCGATCGTCGCCTGCATCTCATCCGGCGAGATCTCCTCGAAGTTCGGCTCCTCTCCGATCAATCCGAGCAGGTACTGCATCGAGTGCCTCCTTTGTCGCGGCGGCTGCGGATGGCCGCCCTTCACCCTAACGACGAACGGGAATCGCCCAGATCGACAGGTACCAGCGACGGCACGTCTTTCGAGGGTGGTTAGGCGCGGAGTCGGTAGCCGTTCGAGAACAGGCGGAGGTTGAACAGGAACAGCGCGCCGGTTGCCGCCGCCAGCGCCAGCAGCGAGAGCGCGACGCTGACTTCGGTGTAGTCGAGGAAGCCGTAGCGGACGAGGTTGATCATGTAGTAGATCGGGTTGAAGTGGGTCAGCGTCTGGAACGGCTGCGGCAGCAGCGCCGCCGAGTAGAAGACGCCGCCGAGGAAGATCAGCGGCTGCAGGATGAAGGTCTGGGCGAAGGCGACGTCGTCGAACTGTTCGGCGCGGACTCCGATCAGGACGCCGAGCTGGGAGAAGAAGAACCCGACCAGGAACAGGGCCGGGATCAGGACCAGCACGTGGTCGACGGGGAGGTCGACGAGGATCGAGGCCGCGATGAAGGTCAGCGTCGCGACGATCAGGCCGCGCATGAAACCGCCGAACGAGAACGCCAGCAGGAGCTCCATCGGCGAGGCCGGCGAGGAGAGCTGGTCCTGGATCGCCCCCTGGAATTTCTGCTGCAGGATCGAGGATGAGTTGTTGGCGAAGGAGTTGATCGAGAACGACATCATGATCAGGCCGGGGATCACGAAGACGACGTAGTCGATCCCGTGCAGCTTGTCGATCCGGGACCCGAGCGCGGCTCCGAAGACGGAGATGTAGAGGAAGGTTTCGAGCAGCGGCGCGCCGAGGGTCTGTTTCTTGATCTTCATGAAGCGGTTGACCTCGCGCCGCCACAGCGTGTAAAAGCGGATTCGGGCGGTGGCGGTCATGCCTCGACCTCCTCGACCTCGATGTGGGAGCGGGAGAGCTCTTTGCGGCCGACCAGCGCCAGATAGGCGTCCTCGAGGTTGACGACGCCGAAGCTCGAGGCGAGGTCCTCGCTCGTGCCCTCGGCGACGATTTCGCCGTGGTCGATGAACGCGATCCGGTCGCAGAGCTGCTCGGCCTCCTCGAGGTAGTGCGTCGTCAGCAGGATCGTCGTCCCCTCCTGGTTGATCCGCTGGACGTAGTGCCAGAGCTCGAGCCGCAGCTCGACGTCGACTCCGGCGGTCGGCTCGTCGAGGATCAGCAGCCGCGGGCGGTGCATCATCGCCCGGGCCAGGATCAGCCGCCGCTTCATCCCGCCCGAGAGGGTCCGCGTGCGTTCGTCGCGCTTCTCGGTCAGCGAAAACGTCTCGAGCAGCTCCCTGGCCCGCTCCCGCCGCTCGCGCTTCGGCACCCCGAAGTACCCGGCGTGGTAGTCGAGGGTCTCCTCGACCGTCAGGAACCAGTCGAGATTCGGCTCCTGCGGGGCGAGGCCGACCGACTGCCGCGAGGCCTCGTAGTCCTCGATCGCGTC
>DATBHH010000105.1:0-11286 GCA_036557525.1 Solirubrobacterales bacterium
TAGCCTCCCGGCGGATGTCTCCGATCCGCCTTGTTGGGGTGGCGGTTGTCGTCCTGCTCGTCTCGGGCGCGCCGGCCTCCGCCCGGGACCTGGGCTCGAAGCTCGAGTCGAGGGAAGCGAAGCTCTCGCACGTGCGCGACCGGGCCGGGGTGCTGACGACGACGATCTCCCGCTACCGCGACCGGATCGAACGGCTGACCGACGAGATCGCGGCCCTGCGCGGCCGGGAAGCGGCGGTCAGGCGGCGCCTCGACGTGAAGCAGGCCGAGCTCGACGAAGCGGTCGCCGAACTCGATGTCGCGAAGAGGCGCCTCGAGGTGGTCAGGGCGCGCCTGAGACGGGCTCTGGCGACGCTGCGGCGGCGCCTCGTCGGGATCTACGAGTCCGGCACACCCGACGTGCTGAGCGTGATCGTCGGCGCAAACGGCTACCAGGAGCTGATCGACCGCACCGAATACCTGGAGCGGATCCACGGCATGGACGAAGCGGTGATCGACCGGGTCCGGCAGCTGCGCGACCAGGTTCAGGCGACGGTCCGGACGCTGCGCTCGGCCAAGCTCCGGATCGAAGCGGCCCGCGACGCGATCGCCGCCGAACGCGACGCGCTCGCCGGCGCCCGCTCAGCGGTCCAGAAGCGCCAGTCGAAGCTGGTCGCGGCGAGGCGCGACCGCGAGGCGGCGCTGGCGCAGATCAGCGACCACGAACAGCGCCTCGAGGGCAAGGTCGCGGAAATCCAGGCCGAGCTCGCGCTGAGGTCGAGCTCGGCGCCGGTCCTGCCGGCGGGGCCGATCCGCTACGGCTCGGGGCACCTGATATGGCCGGTCGACGGCCCGGTCGTCTCCCCCTTCGGGATGCGCTGGGGGCAGATGCACGAGGGAATCGACATCGCGGTTCCCGAAGGGACGCCGATCCGCGCCGCCGACGCCGGCACGGTCGTCCTCGTGCAGTCGGAGTCCGAAAGCGGCGGCTACGGCAACTTCACCTGCCTCGACCACGGAGGAGGGCTGCAGACGTGCTACGCCCACCAATCCTCGATCGCCGTCGGCGTCGGTCAGACCGTCTCCCAGGGCCAGGTGATCGGCTATACCGGCTGCACCGGGCACTGCTTCGGACCCCATCTGCACTTCGAGGTGCGGGTCGGCGGTGTGCCGACAGACCCCCTCGGATACCTCTAAGGTCCTAATACCACTTAGTTTGAAATCGGATATTGGTCTAAAAGTCCAAATTTTTGGTATGGCGGAAAAGGATTCGCCAGCCAATATGGGTACTAGGAATCGGAGCGACGAAGCAGGAGGTTTCGTTGATACGTCACTCCCAGTCATATCTATTCGGAGCGATATCAGGCACGGCATTGATCGCGGCGGCAGTCGTGTTCTTCATCCTGTTCGTGTCCACGCAGGCGCTCCGTGACTGGCCGATCTCCTCCCTGAACTTCGGCGGCGGCGGCGAATCGGCCTCGATCTCGCCCGCGCAGTCGCTCGGCGGCAGCTCGGCGAACCCCGCCGCGGCGAACCTCAACGGTCCGATCACGGCCGCGCCCGCCAACGTCGGGGCGGCGGCGAAAGCCGGCGGCGGCGGCAACAACAACAACCGGGCCGGCCGTCACGACACGACCGGAAACGTCGCTCCCGAGACCCAGATCCAGAGCGGCCGCGGCATCGACTCGGCCCCGGTCCAGCAGCCGTCCAGCACCTCCCCAGCACCCGCGCCGACGAGTGGGAGCGCCCCGCCCGCCGGCTCGGGAACAGCTTCTCCCTCGCCCGGCGGCGGCAGCGGCTCCTCGCCCGCCACCGGCAACAGCGGCGGCAGCGGCAACCAGACCTCGGGCGGCAACGTCGGAACCCGGACCGCGCGCCGGGTGACGAACACCGTCAACGAAATCTCGAACGCCGCCGCGCCGCCGTCCCCGTCACCCGTCACCAACACCGTCGGCGAAGTCGCGGAAAAGGTCGCTCCGACCCCGCCGCCCGCCGGGACCACGGTCGAAAAGGTGAAGGGCGCGGTCGAAGGCATCGGCAACTGACGCCGTAGCTGGCCCCCACCCGTCACAATGCCCGTCGATGATGGGCCCTGAACCGGTACCCGGCAGCGCGCTCGCAGACCCGATCGCGGGTTCGCCCGTCTTCCCTGCCGGGAGCCGGATCGACGAGCGCGGCCGGATCGAGATCGCGGGCTGCGGCGTCGTCGAGCTCGCGGCCGAGTTCGGCACCCCCGCCTACGTCTACTCCGAGGACGATCTCCGCGCCCGGGCCCGCCAGACCGTCGCCGCATTCGCCGAGCGAACCGAGAGCTTCGAGGTCCTCTACGCGAGCAAGTCCCTCACCTGCACGGCGGCCTACCGCCTGTTCGCCGAGGAGGGTCTCTCCTGCGACGTGGCGTCGGGCGGCGAGCTGCACATGGCGCTGCGCGGCGGGTTCGACCCGGAGCGGATCTACATGCACGGAAACAACAAGAGCGAGGCCGAGCTCGGCGCCGCGCTCGAGGCGGGCATCGGCCACGTCGTCGTCGACTCGCTCGACGAGATCGAGCGCCTCGAACGGCTCGCCGCCGGCCGCCGCCAGCGCGTCCTGCTGCGGGTCACGCCGGGGATCAGGCCCGACACCCACGAGAAGATCGCCACCGGCCAGGAGGACTCGAAGTTCGGCATCCCGGTCGCGACGCTGCCGGTCGCGGTCGAGCGCTGCGAGGCGGCGGGGCTCGAGGTGCGCGGGCTCCACGCCCACATCGGCTCCCAGGTCTTCGACCTCGACGTCTACCGGCGTCTCGCCGAGGTGCTCGTCGCGGCCGGCGACTATCCCGAGGTCAACATGGGGGGCGGCTTCGCGGTCGCCTACACCCGGGACCAGGCCCCGCCGCCGGCCGCCGCCTACGCCGAGGCGATGCTCGAGCGCCTTCCGGAGGGGATCAGGCTCCTCTGCGAGCCGGGCCGCTCGCTGGTCGCCAATCCCGGCGTCTCGCTCTACACCGTCGGGACGGTCAAGGAGGTCCCCGGTGTGCGCCGCTATGTCGCCGTCGACGGCGGCATGGCCGACAACATCCGCCCGATGCTCTACGGCGCCGCCTACGAAGCCGAGATCGCCGACCGGGTCGGCGACTCGACGCCGTGCCGGCTGGTCGGCATGCACTGCGAGTCCGGCGACGTCCTGATCGAGGAGGCGCGGCTCGAGGACCCTCGGGTCGGCGACGTCGTGGTCGTCCCCGCGACCGGCGCCTACGGCCACTCGATGGCGAGCAACTACAACGCCGTGCCCAGGCCCCCCGTCATCTTCTGCAGCGAAGGCGACGCCCGAGTCGTCGTCCGCCGCGAGACCTACGAGGACCTGACGGCCCGTGACGTCTGACCCGGTTCGCATCGGGCTGCTCGGGCGCGGCACGGTCGGCGGCGCCTTCGCCGACCTGCTCGCCGAGCGCTCGGCGGCGGTCGAGGCCGCAACCGGGCGCTCGGTCGAGCTGGCCGGGACCCTGACCCGGAGCGAGGGGCACTACGCCGAGATCCTCGGCCGCTCGGACCTGATCGTCGAGCTGATCGGCGGCACCGACCCCGCCCGCCGCTACGTGCTCGAGGCGCTGCGCGGCGGAAGGCCGGTCGTGACCGCCAACAAGCAGCTGCTCGCCCAGCACGGCGAGGAGCTGTTCGGGGCGGCGCGCGAGGCCGGGGTTCAGCTCCGCTTCGAGGCTGCGGTCGCGGGCGTGATCCCGATCGTGCGGGCGATCCAGGAGAGCTTCGGGGTCACCGAGATCGACAAGGTGTTCGGCATCGTCAACGGGACCACCAACTTCATCCTCAGCGAGATGGCCGCAAGCGGCGCCGCCTACGACGAGGCCCTCGCCCGCGCCCAGGAGCTCGGCTACGCCGAGGCCGACCCCAGCGACGACGTCAGCGGCGCCGACGCCGCGGCGAAGATGGCGATCCTCGCCCGCCTCGCCTTTCACGCGCCCGTCACCCTCGAACAGGTCGCCTACGAGGGGATCGAGGCGGTGACGCCAGAAGACATCGCCTACGCCCGGGAGCTCGACCTCTCGCTGAAGCTGCTCGGCGTCGCCGAGCGGCGCGACGGGGCCACGCTGAGCGTTCGCGTCTTCCCCTGCTTCCTCTATGGCGGCCACCCGCTGGCACCGGTCGCCGGGCCGTTCAACGCGGTGATGGTCGAGGCGCCGGCGATCACCGAGGTGACGATGTCGGGACCCGGCGCCGGCGGCGTCCAGACCGCCTCGGCGGTGCTCAGCGACGTCGTCTCGATCATCTCCGGCGAGGCGCCGGTGCACGAGGCGGGCTCCGACCTCGAGGTCGTCTCCGACGTCTCCTCCTCCTTCTACCTGCACCTCGAGGTCGCCGACCGGCCCGGCGTCCTCGCCCGGATCGCCAAGGTGCTCGGCGACAACGAGGTCTCGGTCAAGAGCGTCGTCCAGCGCGGGATCGGCGACGACGCCAGGCTGGTGATGGTCGTCCACGAGTGCCGCGAGTCGAACTTCGCCGCCGCCGTCGCCGAGATCGCCGGGCTCGAGGAGCTGCGCTCGCCGCCGCGCTTCATCCGCGTGATCGAGGAGGAGTTCCTCTGAGCGCATGCGGAGCAAGCATCGAAATCTGATGATTCGCGTAGCGGAGCATGCGCGAAGGATTTATTCATGAGTCCCACTGCTCTGATCGAGCGGTACCGCGACCGGCTGCCGCTCGAGCAGGGTGATCCCGTCGTCACCCTGAACGAGGGCTCGACGCCGCTGATCGAGGCCGAGCGGCTCTCGGAGCGCCTCGGGGTGCGGACGCTGCTGAAGTTCGAGGGGGCCAACCCGACCGGCAGCTTCAAGGACCGGGGGATGACGGTCGCCGTCTCGCGGGCGAAGGCGCGCGGGGCGGAGGCGGTGATCTGCGCCTCGACCGGCAACACCGCGGCCAGCGCCGCGGCCTACGCGGCCCGCGCCGGGCTGCGGGGAGCGGTGATCGTCCCCGAGGGGAAGATCGCGATCGGCAAGCTCGCTCAGGCGCTGATGCACGGCGCCCGGGTCGTCGCGCTGCAGGGCAACTTCGACGAGGCGCTCCGGATCGTCCGCGACCTCGCCGAGCGCCACCCGATCGAGCTCGTCAACTCGGTCAACCCGTTCCGGATCGAGGGCCAGAAGACGGCTGCGTTCGAGGTGGTCGAAGAGATGGGGGAGGCGCCCGCCGCCCTCGCGATCCCGGTCGGCAACGCCGGCAACGTCACCGCCTACTGGCAGGGCTTCCAGGAGATGGAAGCCGCGCCGCTCCTCTACGGCTTCCAGGCCGAGGGGGCGGCCCCGCTCGTCCACGGCGCCCCGGTCGAGAATCCCGAGACGGTCGCCTCGGCGATCCGGATCGGCAACCCGGCCCGCTGGGAGGAGGCGATGGCCGCCTTCACCGCCTCGCGCGGGCGGGTCGCCGCCGTCTCCGATGAGCAGATCCTCGACGCCTACCGCTGGCTCGCCGCCAGCGAAGGCGTGTTCTGCGAGCCGGCATCGGCCGCCTCGGTCGCCGGCCTGCTGGCGCACGGGATGCCGGTCATCGACGGCGGCGACCCGCCCGACTCGGTCGTCTGCGTCCTCACCGGGCACGGCCTCAAGGACCCCGACACCGCGCTCTCGAAAGCGCCGCCGGTGGTCAACTGCGAGAACGACCTCGACGCCGTCGAGCGAGCCGTGTTTGCATGACCGCACGCCACCGGATCGTCCGCGTCCCGGCGTCCTCGGCCAACCTCGGTCCCGGCTACGACGTGATGGCGGCGGCGGTCGCGATGCACCTCGAGCTCGAGATCGCCGAGGCGGGCGAGTTCTCGTTCGATCCCGGCCCGCTCGACGTCCCCAGCGGCCGCGACAACCTGATCGTCCGCGCCTTCGAGAGCCTCCACCCGGCCGACGGGATCGCCTTCCGCCTGCGCGAGGGCATCCCGCTCGCGCGCGGCCTCGGCTCGAGCGCGGCGGCGATCGTCGCCGGCCTCGTCGCCGCCGACCACCTGTTCGAGCTGGCGCTCTCGCGCGAGGAGCTGCTCGTGCGGGCAAGCGAGATCGAGGGCCACCCCGACAACGTCGCCGCCGCGATCTACGGCGGCTTCGTGATCTGCGGCGAGGACCGCGGCGGCGCTCCCACTGCGGCCCGATTCGACCCGCCCGACGGCCTCGAGGGAATCGCCGTGATCCCGGCGGAGGAGGTGTCGACCGAGCTCGCGCGGGAGGCGATCCCGGCCGAGGTGCCGCTGGCCGACGCCGTCGCCAACGTCTCTGCGGCCTCCCAGCTCGTGCTCGGGCTGCGCAGCGCCGATCTCGACCTCGTTGCTCGCGGGCTCGCCGACCGGATCCACCAGCCGCGCCGGCGCGAGCTCTACCCGCGCTCGATGGGCCTCGTCGACGCGGCCCGCGAGCTCGGCGCCCTCGGCGCGACGATCTCGGGCGCCGGCCCCACCGTCCTGGTCTGGACGACCTGGCAGGACGCCGGCAAGGTCGCCGAGGCGCTCGAGGAGCGGGCCTCGGGCTGGGCGGAGGTCCGGCGGCTGCCGTTCACCCCGCTCGGCGCCGACGTTCCCGAGCTCTAGCGGGGCGCTAGGACCCGAGCAGGATCGCCGCGATCGCGCCGTCGCTTCCGCTCCCGCTGACCATTGATGCCGATCCGGTCAGGCAGTTCGTCCGGTAGCTGACCTTGTGTTCGCCGGCGCTGAGGACCGGCGTGACCCCGAAGGTCGAGAAGCTCACCTGCACGGTGTTACCGGTGGCCAGTTCCTGGCCGCTGCCGGCCGCCGTCGCCGCGAATTCGGTCGCCGAGCCGCCGTCGACATAGAGCCCGGCGTCGACGACCGTCGCCGGGGGACTGCAGGTGACGGCGGCGATGCCGCGAGCCTGGACGTAGAGCCTGCCTTCGTGGGCGAGCGAGAACGTCGCCTGCGAGACGATCGCGTCCGGAGTCGAGTCGATGAACGAGCCGCTCGCGGTCGCGGTCGCGAATCCCTCGGTCGGGCCGGCAGGCCCAGGGTCGCCGCGGTCGCCCTTCGCCCCCGGGCCCCCTTTCTCGCCGCCGGCGCCGGAGCCCGACCCCGGCAGCTGCCCCGCCTTGAAGTCCTTCGCGAGCAGCGAGCCGTCCCTGACCTTCGGCGAGGTGACGGCGCCGGGCTTGAGCTGTTTCCCGCCGACGCTGTTCTTCGGCAGCGTGATGGCCGCGTAGGTCGTGCCCCCGAGGGCGACGAGCAGGGCAAGGAAGGAAACTGCGAGCGCCGGATTTGGTCGCGGGATGCGGAGGCTCCTCATGCCCTCGATCGATCCTATTCGCCGGTGTAGGGTCGTCGCAACCGCGAGCGAAAGGAAGCCAGATGGCCGACGGCTACACGATCAAGCACCGCGATGAGTTCGAGGTGATGGAGGGCTCGGGCGACGCCACCTGGCTGCTGGCGCGGAAATCGCTCGGCACCGACTGCTTCGGCTACAACCTGGTCGAGATCGCGCCCGGAGGCCAGATCCCCGAACACAACCACGGCAACAGCGGCGAGGTCGAGGTCTACATCGTCCTCGAGGGGGACGCGACGATGCGCCTCGACGGCGAGGACCACCCGGCTCCCGCCGGAACCTTCGCCTCGATCGCCGGCCCCACCGACCGCACGATCCTCAACCGCTCCGACGCCCCCGTCACCGCGCTTCTGATCGGCGTCCTGCCCGGCGGCGGCTACCAGCCGATGCCCTGGGGCTAGCGGCACCCGACCGCGAAGCTGCGTTTGGGCCTGCTATCGACGTACAAAACGCAGGCTCAGCGTCGCGGGAGTCGCAAATCTGCGCGATATCCCGCCCAAACCGCCCCTATAATTCGCCGACTCGTCAACCCGTCGCGCGCCCGCTCGGAGAAGGCGCGGATCCCGGGAGGTCAGTGTGGCCAATCGCATCCAGTCAGGTGGGGAGAATCCCCGAAGTCGGCATAACGATCTGACTCCTTCCGACGGAGGGGGTTCGACCGGTGGTCTTCGATACTCGCCCGAGCGGGCCTACCGGCCGCGTGTCTCGCCGCCGAGCGTCGAGGACAAGGACGCCTGCGCGATCTACGCCTCGGTTCGCAGGGACGCGACCCCGAGCCACGAGCCGATCCGCAAGGCGATCCCCGCCCTGCAGAAGATGCTCCACCGGGCCGGCAATGTCGACGGCGAGGGGGACGGGTGCGGCGTCCTGCTCGACATCCCGCGCAAGCTCTGGGCGGAGGAGGTTCGCAGCGGCGGCCACGATCCCTCGCTGACTCTCGACGACGCCTTCGCCGTCGCCCACGTCTTCGTCGAGCGGACCTCGGACCTGCAGCGCGTCCAGCACGACGCCCGCGAGCTGCTGGGCCGCGGCGGGTTCCGGATCCTCGCCGAGCGGCTCGGGGTGGTCGACTCGACCGCGCTCGGCCCGACCGCGCGCGAGGAGGAGCCACATTTCTGGCAGATCTGCGGCCTCGTCGCCGACGCCTCGCACCGCGACCGCGTCCTCTTCGACCTCCTCTCCGAGCTCGAGCTGCGCCTCGGCGTCCACGTGCCATCGTTCTCGGCGACGACCTGCGTCTACAAGGTGATGGGGTCCCCGAAGGTCCTCGCCGGCTACTACCCGGACCTCGGCGACGAGCGGCTCGAGACAATCGGGTGCTTCGGCCACAACCGCTACTCGACCAACACCTGGCCCTCCTTCAAACGGGTCCAGCCGTTCTCGGTCCTGGGCCACAACGGGGAGATCAACACGATCGAGCAGCTGCGGCAGGAGGCGCGGATGCTGGGCGTCCCGATCCCGCCCGGCAACTCCGACTCGCAGGACCTGAACCGGACGATCGACACCCTGGTCAGCCGCGACGGCCTCAGCCTCGCCGAGGCGATGGAGATGGTCGTGCCGCCGATCGCCGAGGAGATCCGGGCGATGCCCGAAGAACTGCATGGCTTCTACATGTACCTGCACCAGGCGATGGGCCCGTTCGCCCAGGGCCCGGTCGCGCTGATCGCCCGCCACACCGACGAATGCGTGTTCTCGGCCGACGCCCTCGGCCTGCGGCCGCTCTGGCAGGTCGAGACCGCCGAGGACTTCGTCTTCAGCTCGGAGCCGGGGGTCGTCGCCGTCGGCGAGATGGTCAGCGAGCCGAAGCCCCTCGCCCCCGGCGAGAAGGCGCTTGTCGAGATCGACCGCGAGCGCAAGCGCTCGCTGCTCTGGCCCCACGACGAGATGCTTCGCAGGGTCCGTGAGCGCTGGCTGAAGCGCAACGGCGTCGAGGGGGTCGGCCCCTACGATCGGGCGCTCGAGACCGGCGGCCCGCTGGAGGGCGGTGAGGTGCCGGGATATTCCGACGCCGGCCCGGAGGAGCCGGTCAAGGTCTCCGACCGCGTCCTCGCCGGCTTCGGCTGGCAGCGCGACGACGTCAAACTCGTCCAGCAGATGGCCTCCAACGGCGCCGAGCCGATCGGCTCGCTCGGCTACGACGGGCCTTTGGCGGCGCTCTCTCCCGAGCGGCAGAACCTCGCCGACTACTTCAAGGAGACGGTCGCGGTCGTGACCAACCCGGCGATCGACCGCGAGCGCGAGGTCGAGCATTTCTCGACCCGGGCCGTGTTCGGCCGGCGCCCCTCGCTCACCGCCGCCGACGAGGACACGGGCACGATCGAGACCTCGCTGCCGGTGATCCTCGGCGGCCACCATGAACTGGCGCCGCTCTCCGACCGGACCTACCGGCAGGTCGCCCGCGACCACCGCACCTACCTGCTCGAGGACCTCTGGGAGGAGTTCCGCGGGCGGGCCGGCGCGGTCGACATCTCGCTGCTCGAGTCGGAGACGACCAAGGGCGCGATCGAGCGGATCAAGCAGGAGGCGGTGAAGAAGGTCCGCGACGGCGCCGAGCTGCTGGTCCTAACCGATCGCACCGTCTACGACGCCGAGCGCCGCTACCTCGACCCGCACCTGGCGACATCGGCGGTCGACCAGGCGCTGAAGCAGTTCAAGGTCGAGCCCGGCGAGGAGAACCTCCGCCGCCGCTGCGGCATCGTCCTGCGGGCTGCCTCGCTGCGCAACGTCCACGACGTGATGCTCGCGCTCGGCCTCGGCGCCAACGGCGTCTGCCCGTACACGATGGTCGAGGTGATCTGCGTCGAGGACTACGAGACCGACATCGGCAACCTCTGCTCGGCGCTGACCAAGGGGATCGAGAAAGTGATCTCGACGATCGGGATCCACGAGGTGCGCGGCTACGCGCGACAGTTCTCCTCGATCGGGATCAAGCCCGAGCTGGCCGAGATCTTCCAGACCGAGGCCTTCGCCGCGTCGGAGAACGGCGGGACCGGGTTCGTCGAGCTCGACGAGGACACCAACGAGCGCGCCCGGATCCTCTCCGAGGACGACGACGCGAAACCGGCGAAGACGTTCCGCTTCTATCCCAAGGTCTACAAGGCTGCGATCGCCACCGCCAACGGGTCCGGGTCCTACGAGGAATATTCGGAGAAGGTCCGCGACCTCGAGTCGGGCAGTCCGATCTCGATGCGCCACATCATGGGGCTGAAGGGCGACCGCGACCCGATCGACCCGGCCGACGTCGACGCCGGCGTCGGCCACCACGACTATCCGGTTGTGATCTCCTCGATGAGCTTCGGATCGCAGTCGGAGCCGGCTTTCCGCGCCTACGCCGAGGCGGCGAAAGCGATCAACATCCTCTGCGTCAACGGCGAGGGCGGCGAGATCCGCGACATGTACGGGCAGTACCGCAAGTGGCGCGGCCAGCAGGTCGCCTCGGGCCGGTTCGGGGTCTCGGCCGAGATGATCAACTCCTCCTACGTCGCCGAGATCAAGATCGGCCAGGGGGCGAAGCCCGGCGAGGGCGGTCACCTGCCCGGCAAGAAGGTCTCCGAGAAGGTCGCCGCCGCCCGCAACGCGGCGGCGGGCACCGACCTGATCTCTCCCTCCAACAACCACGACCTCTACTCGATCGAGGACCTCGCCGAGCTGATCGACGAGCTGAAGACCGTCAACCCCGACGTTCGCGTCTCGGTCAAGGTGCCGGTGGTGCCGAACATCGGCACGATCGGGCTCGGGATCGCAAAGGCGGGCGCCGACATCATCACCCTCTCCGGTTTCGAGGGCGGGACCGGCGCCGCCCGCCAGCACGCGCTGCGCCACGTCGGCCTGCCCTCCGACATCGGCACCCGCGCCGTCCATCGGGCGCTGATGGAGGCCGGGATCCGCAACCGGGTCGAGATCTGGGCCGACGGCGGCTACCGGACCGGCCACGACATCGTCAAGCTGCACTGCCTCGGCGCCAACCGGGTCGGGTTCGGGACGCTGGCGATGGTCAGCCTC
>DATBHH010000106.1:0-6137 GCA_036557525.1 Solirubrobacterales bacterium
GCGGAGCGCGACCCGGACCGCCTCCTCGGTCGGCAGCGCCAGCGCCTCGTCGAAGGAGTTCGTGTGCAGCGACTGAGTCCCGCCGAGGACGGCCGCCAGCGCCTCGAGCGAGGTGCGGACGACGTTGTTGAGCGGCTGCTGCGCTGTCAGCGAGACGCCGGCCGTCTGCGCGTGGAAGCGGAGCCGCATCGACTCCTCGCGCTTGGCGCCGTAGGTGTCGCGCAGCTCGCGCGCCCAGATCCGCCGCGCCGCGCGGTACTTCGCGATCTCCTCGAAGAAGTCGATGTGGGCGTTGAAGAAGAAGGAGAGACGGGGGGCGAAGTCGTCGACATCGAGGCCGCGCTCGAGCGCCCGCTCGACGTAGGTGAAGCCGTCCTTCAGCGTGAAGGCGAGCTCCTGCTGGGCCGTCGAGCCCGCCTCGCGGATGTGGTAGCCGGAGATCGAGACCGGATGCCAGCGCGGCATCTCCCGCGCGCACCACTCGATCATGTCGGTGACGAGCCGCAGCGCCGGGTCGATCGGGAAGCACCACTCCTTCTGGGCGATGTACTCCTTGAGGATGTCGGTCTGGATCGTGCCAGCGAGCCGGTCGGGCGCGACCCCCTGCCTCTCGCCGACGAGAACGTAGAAGGCGAGCAGGATCGCCGCCGGCGCGTTGATCGTCATCGAGGTGCTGACCCCGCCGAGCGGGATCCCCTCGAAGAGCTGTTCCATGTCGTCGAGGCTGTCGACGGCGACGCCCTCGCGCCCGACCTCGCCGAGGCTGCGGGGGTGGTCCGAGTCGTAGCCCATCAGCGTCGGCATGTCGAACGCGGTCGAGAGCCCGGTCTGGCCATGGTCGAGCAGGTAGTGGAAGCGCTCGTTGGTCTCCTCGACGGTCCCGAAGCCGGCGAACTGACGCATCGTCCACAGCCTTCCGCGGTACATCGACGGGTACGGGCCGCGGGTGAACGGGTACTCGCCGGGGCGGCCGATCGTCGTCTCCGGATCCGGCGCGGCGTCCTCGTAGAGGGGCTCGATCGGGTGCCCGGAAAGCGTGGTGAACTGCGTCTCGCGCTCCTCGAGAGACGGCTTCTGGCGCGGCTCGGTTGCCATGGACTGACAGTCTAGGAGGCGGGGTAGCCTTGAACCCGTGCAGGCTGACGGAGTCCTCTCCGGCGGTGGAGTGAAGGGAATCGCCTTCGCGGGGGCGGTCGCCGCCGCCGAAGAGGCCGGCTACACCGAATGGATGCGACTGGCGGGGACCTCGGCCGGGGCGATCGCGGCGATGGCGCTCGCGGTCGGATACGACGCGGGCGGGATGCGCGAGGCGCTCGAGGCGACCGACTACACGCGGATCGGCGAATCGTCGAACCCGCTCAGAAGAGCGATCAACCTGGTGGGGTGCCACGCCCTGACCCGGGGCACCGGCCTCACCGACTGGATCGAGGGCCTGCTGCGGAACGCTCCGGCACCGGCGAGCGCCTTCGGAGAGCTCGAAGGGCGCCTGCAGGTGGTCGGCTGCGACCTCGCCCACACGCGCCTCGTCGTCTTCCCGGACGACGTCGCGCTCTACGAGGACGAGCGCGGGCGCCCCCTGCGCCCCGAGGAGTTCCCGATCGCCCAGGCGGTCCGAGTCAGCGCCGGATATCCCTACTTCTTCCCGCCGCTGGGGCTCCGCGACCGGGCGACCAAGAAGGAGGCCGTCCTCGTCGACGGCGGCGTCGCCAGCGCCTTCCCCGTCTTCCTCTTCGATCGGCCGGCGCCGCGGCGGCCGACCTGGGGCTTCCGGCTGCACGCGGGGATGGGCCTCGAGCATCCCTCCCAGCGTGAGATCGGCGGGATCGACTGGCCGGTCGAGATGGCGCGGGCGATCCTCGACACCGCGATGAACGCGTTCGACACCCGCGACGTCCTCGCCTTCGGCGACCGGGTCGTCTCGATCCCGACCGGCGACGTCGAAACCCTCGACTTCAACCTCTCGGCCGAACAGCGGGACTTCCTGTTCAGCTCCGGGCACGAGGCCGGGACGGCGTTCTTCGCCGCCCATCCGAGCGGGCGCAACGCGTTCGGAGAGGTTCCCGACACGGGTGATGACAAGAGCCGCGGCGGCCCCGCAGGGGGGTAGCATCGTCTCGCCGTGTCGGCCCGCTTCAGACCCGCCCCGGTGATCGCCGCGGCAGCGGCCGTGGCGATGATGCTGCCCGTCACCGCAGAGGCGGGGTTCAGCTCGACGCTCGTTCCGGTGACCGGACCGCTGACGGGTGGCAACAGCGACCTCACCGGCATCGCGATCGACCCCACCGGGGAAGCGCTGGTCGCCTGGACCGAGGGCAGCACCAACGAAGTCGCCGCCCGGGTGCGGCGGATCCGGCCCGATGGATCGCTCGGGCCGGTCATCGACATCACCGACGGCACGACCCGGGCCCTCGGTCCGCAGGTCGCCTTCGCTCCGAACGGGAGCGCGATCGTCGCCTGGATCGAAAGCGCCAAACTCGGCGCCCCGCAGTCGGTGCGGGCCCGCTGGATCGAACCGGACGGAACCCTGACCGAACCATTCACAGTCCGGGCCGGCAGCTCGACCTCGGAACCGGGTGAAATGGATCTGGCGACGACATCCGGCAGCGGGGCGATCGTCGCCTGGCACAACTTCAACAGCAAACCGCTCTTTCGGATCGTCGAGGCCGAGTACGTGGCTCCCGGGGGCGACGTCGGCGAACTGATCCTGCCGACGTCCGGCGCCGGCTCGACCCACGTGCAGGTCGCCGCCAACAGCTCCGGTGGCTCGCTGCTGACCTGGCGGGACAGCTCGGTCGAGGCCCAGGCCGTATCCCCGATCGGCGAACTGGGCACGCTCCAGACACCGGCGCCGGGGCTGATCGCCGACCCGGAGCTGGCGACCGATGGGCACGACCATTTCCAGCTCGCCTACAAGCGCGGCTCCCTCCCGTCCTCGCTCGAGTATCGGGCGCTGGCGGCGGATGCGACATTCGGCCCCGAGCAGACCCTCGACCCGATGACCGAAGAACAGATCGGCGGCTTCGAAATCGCCACGAATGCCGGCGACAGGTCGATCGCGGCGTGGAATCGCTACGGCGAATCGCAGACGGTGAGGGCGCGATTCATCGCCGCCGACGGAACCCCGGAAGCGACCACGTTCTCGACTCCGGCCGGGACCGGGAACGGCGCGACTCCGAGCGTGGGCATCGGCGGGCTGGGTGGGGCCGCGATCGCCTGGGACATGGGCCCTGGCCGTGACGTCTGGGGCCGGCTGCTTCCGCCGGGCGGGGCGCCCACGGGCCCGGTGCTCCTCTCATCCGGTTCCGGCGAAGCATCGGTGCCTCAGGTCGAGGTCGCGGCGAACGAAGTCGGCCTGGTGGCCTGGGACGAGCGCCTCGAACCGGAAAGCCCGGAATCGAGGTTCCGGGTATTCGCCCGGCAGGTCCTGCCGCCGCCGTCCTGCCCCGACTTCGACGGCGCCATCGTCCAGGGAAGGCCGACCCGGATCGACCTCCACTGTTCAGGCCCTCAGCTCGGAGCGCCGGCGATCGTCGCCCAGCCGTCGCACGGCCGGCTGAGCGATCTCGATGCGGCCGGCCAGAGCGTCCTCTACACGCCGACACCCGGCTACGAAGGCAGCGACAGCTTCCGGTTCGCGGGGGTCAACCCGGGAGGAACCGGCTCGACGCAGACGGCCAGACTCGAGGTCGGTAGGGACACGGTCCGTCCGCGCGTGAAGCGGTTCTCGATCAGCAGGCGCAGGGTGTCCGCCGGCCCGGCGGCGAGCACGAAACGCGGCAAGACGGTATTCAAGCTGCGCTACTCCGAGATCGCGACGGCGACGATCACGGTCGAGCGGCGCCGAAGATGCCCCAAGGCCAGGAGCTCAAAGAGATCCTGCCGGCGCTACGGCAAGGTCGGCACGCTCAGGGCCCGGGAGGCCGCGACCTCGGCGAAGGTGCCTCTCAGGCGGAGGGTCGGTGGCAGGCGGCTGTCCCCGGGCCGGTATCGGGCGACCGCAATCGCCACCGACCTGGCCGGAAACCGTTCGCAGCCGAGACGGCTCGGGTTCACCGTCGTCGCCGGCTGAGCCGTGCCGCTCAGCGGCGGACCGGGAACCGTCGCGGAGGCGGCGCCTTTCGCCGCGCCGCGATCCGCGAGGCGCCGAACCCGGCGACGGTCGCGAGCACCGTGACGGCGACGGCGACCAGGCGGCGGCCGAGTCGCTCGAAGCGCATCATCTCCCAGGCCTCCTCGCCGGCGATCTCGGCCAGCGCGGGATCGGGATTGACCGCGACCGGGTGGCCGACGGCACGCAGCATCGGCAGGTCGGAGAGCGAGTCGGAGTAGGCGTAGGACTCGGCGAGATCGATCCCGTGCTCGGCCGCGAACGCCTCCATCGCCTCGACCTTGCCGCGTCCGTAGACGAACGGGCCGTCGAAGCGGCCGGTGAAGGCGCCGTCGTCGTCGACCTCGTAGCGGGTCCCGATCCCGCCGTCCATTCCGAGCACGCCGGCGAGCGGCTCGACGACGCCGTTGCCGGCGGCGCTGACGATGAAGGTCGCCCGCCCCGCGTCCTGATGCGAGTAGACCTCCCCCAGCATCTGCGGGTAGACGCGGGGCAGGATCGCCGCCATCACCTCGGGGTTCATCCGTTCCACGGTCCGCACCGGAACGCCCGCGATCAGCTCGCGGGCGACCCGCAGAACCTCGGCCGTCCGCTCGTCGGTCGTCCCCCGCAGTCGGTAGCGCAGGTGCTCGAACGCCCAGCTCATCAGCTGCCGGCGGCCGACGATGCCGTGCCGGGTGGCGACGCGGGCGAACTGCATGCCGCTCGACCCCGCCATCAGGGTCTTGTCCAGGTCGAAGAATGCGGCAGCGCGTTGCAAGCCGGCTAGGAGCCGTTGACCTCGATCACGATCGCGTCGCCCTGGCCGCCGCCGGAGCAGATCGCGGCGACGCCGAGGCCGCCGCCGCGGCGGCCGAGCTCGTGCACGAGGCTGCCGACGATGCGGGCCCCGGAGGCGCCGATCGGGTGGCCAAGGGCGATCGCACCGCCGTTGACGTTGACCTTCTCATCGTCGATGCCGAGCATCCGCATCGAGTTGAGGGCGACCGAGGCGAAGGCCTCGTTGATCTCCCAGAGGTCGACCTCCTCCGGCGTCTTGCCGATCTTCTCCAGCGCCTGCCTGGCGGCGTTGGCCGGCGTCTTCGCCAGGTAGGGGAAGTCGTCGGCGACGGTCCCGTAGGAGAGCACGGTTGCCAGCGGGGCCTTGCCTTCGCGCTCGGCCCACTCGGAGGAGGCGACGATCACCGCGCCGGCGCCGTCGTTGACCCCCGGCGCGTTGCCGGCGGTGTGGGTCGCGTCCTCGCCGCCGATCGCCGGCAGGCCCGCCAGCGTCCCGACCGTGGTCTCGGGCCGGATCGCCTCGTCCGCCTCGATCGTGTTCTCCCCCTTGCGCGACTTGACCGTGACGCCGACGATCTCCTCGGCGAGCCGGCCGGCGTCGGTGGCGTCGGCGGCGAGCCGGTGCGAGCGCTCGGCGAAGCGGTCCATGTCGGCGCGGGTGATCTCGAGCTCGTTCGAGACCTCGCTCGCCTCGTTGATCATCTGCTTCTCGGTGAAGGGGTTGGTGAGGCCGTCGTGGACCATCGCGTCGATCGCTTCGACGTTGCCCATCCGGTAGCCGAAGCGGGCGCCGGGCAGGAGGTGCGGTGCCTGGCTCATCGACTCCATTCCGCCGGTGACCGCGACCTCCGTGTCGCCGGCCCGGATCGCCGTGTCGGCGATCCCGATCGACCGCATGCCCGAGGCGCAGACCTTGTTGATCGTCTCCGAGGGAACCTCCTTCGGGATCCCGCCCTTGATCTGCGCCTGGCGCGACGGAATCTGACCCTGGCCGGCCTGGAGCACCTGGCCGTAGACGACCTGCTGAATCTGCGCGGGGTCGACCGCGGCGCGCTCGAGAGCGGCGGTGATCGCCTGGCCTCCGAGGTCGGTGGCGTCGAGGGACGAGAGCGTCCCGCCCATCTTGCCGAAGGGGGTGCGCGCGGTACCGAGGATGACTGTGCTGGGCATCTCTGGCTGCCTTTCTTACGTGGTTGTGCCGGGTCTCGGCTCGGGTAAGGGCCGCCTGGCCCACCCGGGACGATAGCGG
>DATBHH010000107.1:0-5159 GCA_036557525.1 Solirubrobacterales bacterium
TCGCTCGGCGGCGGGGAATCAGATTGCGACGCGGCCTCGCTCGGGCTATCGGCTTCGCCATCAACCGCCGACTCCTCAGCTTCGCTTCCGGGGTCGGCGGCCGTCTCCTCAGCGGCCGGGGCCTCAGCCTCAGCGGCCTGAGCCTCCGACGCCTCGGCCTCTGCTCCCGCGGCCGATCCCTCGCCAGTATCAGCTCCGTTGCTGCTGACCCCCAGCACCTGAGCAACGGTCAGCCCCCGCAGCTCCGCGACCTCCTCCGGCCGCCGCAGGCGGACGAGCCCGTCCATCGTCGCCTTGACCAGGTTGATCGGGTTCTGGGTGCCGATGCTCTTGGTCAGCACGTCGCGGACGCCGCCGAGCTCGAGCACGGCGCGGACGCCGCCGCCGGCGATCACGCCGGTACCGGGGCTGGCCGGCCGCAGCACGACGTGGCCGGCCCCGTAGCGGCCGATGATCTTGTGCGTCAGCGTCTGCCCGTATTTGGGGACGCGGATGAGGCTCTTGCGCGCGTTCTCGACCGCCTTCTGGATCGCCAGCGGCACCTCGCGGGCCTTGCCGTAGCCGATCCCGACCACGCCCTCTTCGTCGCCGACGGCGACCAGCGCCGTGAACGAGAAACGGCGGCCGCCCTTGACGACCTTGGCGACGCGGTTGATCTCGATCACGCGCTCCTGGAGATCGAGGCCCCGCGGGCTCACCGTCTCGACGTTTGTGGTGTCCATGCCCTTCATAGCGATCGCCCACCGTAGCGGTTCAGAAGCGGAGGCCTCCCTCGCGTGCGCCCTCGGCCAGCGCCCGGACGCGGCCGTGGTACTTGTAGCCGCCACGGTCGAAGACGCAGGTCTCGATGCCGGCGGCCTTGGCCCGCTCCGCCAGCAGTTCGCCGGCTCGCCTTGCCTGGTCGGCGGCGGAAAGCTTGCGCATGTCCGGCTCGGTCCAGTTGACGGCGGCCAGGGTGTGGCCGGCGCGGTCGTCCACCAGCTGCGCGAAGACGCCGCGGTTCGACCGGTAGACCGAGAGCCGCGGCCGTTCGGCGCTGCCGACGACCCGGGCGCGGACGCGGCGGCGGCGGCGCAGGCGATGCTCTCGCTTGGTGACGACCGTCATCAGGCCCTCTTCCCGACCTTCCGCGCGACGTGCTCGTCGCGGTAGCGGATTCCCTTGCCCTTATAGGGCTCCGGCGGCCGCCGCTTGCGGATGTCGGCGGCGACCTGTCCGACGAGCTGCTTGTCGATCCCGCGGACGATCACCTCGGTCGGCTGGGGAACCTCGAACTCGATCCCCTCCGGCGGCTCGATCGAGACCGGGTGGGAGAAGCCGAGCGCCATCTCGAGGCTCTTGCCCTTGAGCGAGGCGCGGTAGCCGACGCCCTGGATCTCGAGGCGCTTCTCGAAGCCCTCGGTGACGCCCTCGACCATGTTCGCGATCAGGCTCCTGGTCAGCCCGTGCAGGGCACGGTGCTCGCCGCGGTCGGTCGGGCGCTCGACGGTGACCGTCCCGTCGGCCTGCTCGACCTTCATCTCCGCCGAGAGCCGCTGGTTGAGCTCGCCCTTCGGCCCCTTCACGGCGATGCTGCCAGGGGCGACCTCCACCGTCACGGCGTCAGGTACGGGGATCGGCTTTCTTCCGATTCTGCTCATGATGTTGCGGCAGGTGCTCTGCTCTCGCGAGAGCCCAGGGAATCAGAGATGGATGGGCCCTCGCTCCCGCGTCCGCCCTGCCGTGCGCGGACCTCACCAGACATAGGCCACGACCTCGCCGCCGACGCCCTTCTGCCTTGCTTCGTGACCGGTCATCACGCCGGTCGAGGTGCTGATGATCGCGGTTCCGGTTCCGCCGTCGACCCGCGGCACCTGGTTGTGGTTGACGTAGCGCCTGCGACCCGGCCGTGAGATCCTTTCCATGCCGGCGATCACCGGGCGTCGGTCCTCGGTGTACTTGAGGCGGATCAGGATCGCCTCGCCGACCCGGCCGGGCTCGCGCGAGTAGTCGCGGATGTAGCCCTGCTCCTTGAGGATCCGCGACATCTCCAGCTTCAACCGCGAGGCCGGGATCTCGACCTCGTCGTGGCCGGAGCCGAGCGCGTTGCGGATCCGGGTCAGGTAGTCGGCTATCGGGTCGGTCAGCATCGCTCTCGTCCTACCAGCTCGACTTTTTCATCCCCGGGACGTAGCCCTCGTGGGCGGCCTCGCGCAGGCAGATCCGGCAGAGGCCGAACTTGCGGAAGTAGGCGCGCGGGCGGCCGCAGCGGCGGCAGCGGTTGTACTCGCGGGTCTTGAACTTGGCCTTGCGGCTCTGCTTCACCTTCTGGCTCGTCTTCGCCACTTTGGACTACTCCTTCTCCGCTGCCTCGGTGTCGGCCTCTCCGGCGGGTGACGGGGATGAGGGCTCCCCGCCCGCAGCTTGCGAGGACGAGGAGTCCTCATCCTCGGCAGGACCCGCCGGCGAGGGCTTCTCGTAGGCCTCGGGGTTTTCCTCTTTCAGCTGCTCCAGCGCGGCCTGCTCGGCCTCGGCACGCGCGCGTGCCTCCTCCTTGCGCTTCTCCTCCTCCTCGGCGGCGATCGCCTCCTCGTCGACTCCGCCGGGCCTGCCATCTTTGGCGAACGGCATCCCGAGCCCGAGCAGCAGCTCGAACGCCTCGATGTCGGTCGCGGCGCTGGTCGTGATCGTCACGTCCAGTCCCCTGACCTCGTCGATCGAGTCGTAGTCGATTTCGGGGAAGATCAGCTGCTCGCGAACTCCCATCGAGTAGTTGCCGCGGCCGTCGAACGACCGCGGGTTGAGGCCGCGGAAGTCGCGGATCCGGGGGACGGCGATCGAGCAGAGGCGGTCGAGGAACTCCCACATCCGCGCCCGCCGCAGCGTCACCGAGACGCCGACCGGCATCCCCTCGCGGACTTTGAACGAGGCGATCGACTTGCGGGCGCGCCGGACGCTCGGCTGCTGGCCGGCGATCGTCGCCAGCTGGCTCTGCGCGGCCTCGAGCATTTTCGCGTTCTGCTTCGCCTCGCCGACCCCCATGTTGAGGGTGATCTTCGTCAGTCGCGGCGCGGCCATCTCCGAGGAATAGCCGAACCGTTTCATCAGCGTCGGGAGCACCTCCTGCTGGTAGCGCTCGCGCAGGCGCGGCGGCGGGGCTGCCTGTGACGTGGGTGTGGCCGTTGCCTCCATCAGAACGCGGCTCCGCTCCGCTTCGAGTAGCGCTCTCGCTTGCCGCCTTTGTCGCGGCGGACGCCGACCCGGGTCGGTTTGTTGTCTTTGGGGTCGAGCAGCATCACGTTGGAGACGTGGATCGGCCCCTCCTTGTCGACTATGCCGCCGATGTTGGCGGCTTTCTGGGCGTCCTGGACGGGCCGCGGTTTTTCGTGCCGCTTGACCATGTTCAGGCCCTCGACGTAGACGAAGCTGCGCTTCGGTTCGGTGCGCAGGACGCGGCCGGTCTTGCCGGCGTCCTTGCCGCCGATGACCGCCACTTCGTCGCCCTCTCTGACCTTCATCGCCTTCCCCACTACAGAACACCGCCTTCGCCGATGCTCCGCTCGCGAAGAGTCGGATATGCACGCTCGCTACGCATGGCTCAGAGAACCTCCGGCGCGAGCGAGACGATTTTCATGAAGTTGCGGTCGCGGAGCTCACGGGCGACCGGGCCGAAGATCCGGGTGCCGCGGGGGTTGGTCCCGTCCTGCTCGATCAGGACGGCCGCGTTTTCGTCGAAGGAGATGTAGGTGCCGTCGGAGCGGCCGAGCTGCTTGCGTGTGCGGACGATCACGGCCTGCACGACCTCGCCCTTGCGGACGCCCCCCTGCGGGCTGGCCTGTTTGACGGTTGCGGTGATCACGTCGCCGACGCCGGCGTAGCGGCGGTGGGACCCGCCCTTGATCCGGATGCAGAGGATCTCCCTCGCGCCCGAGTTGTCCGCGACCTTGAGTCTCGACTCCTGCTGGATCACGGCCGCCTCACTTCGCCTTCTCGAGGACCTCGACCAGGCGCCAGCGCTTGGTCTTCGACAACGGGCGGGTCTCGACGACGCGGACGGTGTCGCCCTCGCCGGCCTCGTTGCGCTCATCATGCGCGTGCAGCGTCCGCGACCGGTGCACCACCTTCTCGTAGGTGGGATGGCGGCGGACGATGTCGATCCGGACCGTGATCGATTTTTCCCCCTTGTCGGAGACGACCACGCCCTGCCGGACCTTGGCGGCGTTCGCATCTCGCTCCGCCGGCTCGGTCCCGGTGCCGGCCGCACCGCGCTCGGCCCGCGCCGCGGCCCGCTGCTTGCGTCGAAGCTCGGCCTTCGCCCTGCGCGTCCCGGCCCGTTTCGCGGCCCGCTCCTCGGCGCTGAGCTGAGGCCCGGCCTCGTGCGGCCGCCGGCTCCTCTCGAGCCGGCGCCGCTCCTTCCACGGCAGATCGTCGTCGATTCCGTCCGACTCCTCCGCTCCGCGTCCGGGGTCGGACGGCTCAACCTGAGCCTGCTCAGGCTCTGAGGCTTCCTCACTCGGCGGCGAAGACTCAGGATTCGACGCCGCCTCGCTCGTGTCAGACGCCTCGGCGGACGTGTCGTCACCGGACGCATCCGCCTCTGACGCTGGACCCTCGGACTGGGCGTCCTCGTCCTGCGTGGTCTCGTCCACTGCGTCTTTGTTCTCTTCGTCCGCCATCTATTTCCCGAGCTCACTCTCGACATCGATCCCGCGCTCCCGCGCCACCGTCAGCAGCTTCGCGACGTCGCGCCGGGTCGTCGCCAGGCGCGCGGTGTTCTCGAGCTCGCCGGTGGCGTGGCGGAAGCGGAGGTTGAACGCCTCCTCCTTGGCGTCGATCAGCCTCGCCATGAGCTCGTCGTCTTTCATGTTGTGGACCTCCGAGGCCTTCATCAGGACTCCGCCCCCTCGCGGCTCACGAAGCGGGTTCGCACCGGAAGCTTGTGGCCCGCCAGGCGCAGCGCCTCGCGGGCGAGGTCCTCGGGGACTCCCGCGAGCTCGAACATCACTTTGCCCGGCTTGACGACGGCTACCCAGCCCTCCGGGTTGCCCTTGCCCGAGCCCATCCGCGTCTCGGCCGGCTTCTTCGTATACGGCTTGTCGGGGAAGATGTTGATCCAGACCTTGCCGCCGCGTTTGATCTTGCGGGTCATCGCGACGCGCGCGGCCTCGATCTGGCGGTTG
>DATBHH010000108.1:0-10884 GCA_036557525.1 Solirubrobacterales bacterium
AACGTGTACCCCGGCGGGGTGATCACCCGCTGGAAGGTCCAAGCCCCGCCCGACCAGGCGCCGATCCAGCAACGCCTGGTCGTCAACCGCCAGGTCGGCGAACAGGACGACAGCAAGGTCGGCGAAAGCGCGCTCGAGACCATCGGCCCGGGGACCAACGAATTCGCCACCCGCGTCCCCGCACCCGATTACGCGCACGTCGGCCTCACCGGGCCCGCTGGCGCGCTCTACTGCGACGGCGTCGCGATGGAGACGGCGGGGATCGTCGAAGGCGAATGGCCAATCGGAGAAACGCGACACTTCGGGGTCGAAGTCAACGACAGCGTCCCGGTCCTCGCGGTCGTCGAGCCGGACCGAGACAGCGACGGCTACGGTGATGAAACTCAGGACGGCTGCCCCCAGAGCGCGCAATACCAGGGCGGTTGTCCGCTGGTCGAGCTCAGGGCGGTGGCGCGGGCGAGGTCGGGAGCGATCGTCATCGATGTCACCCCGACGGCGGAAGCGAAAGTCTATGCCTGGGGCCAGATCAGCTGGGGGACCACGTCAAAGGGCAACCACCGTCGCCGGACGGTCCGCCTCGGCCCGACGAAATACACGTGGGTGGGTGGCGGCGAGGCGCAGCGAATAAAGCTTCCGCTGCCGAGAGCGTCGATCCGCCAACTCAATCGGACACCGCCCCGGGAAAAGCTGCGCGCAAGGGTCTTCGTCCACTCGATCGACCTAGCAGGACGTCCGTCCACCCGAAAACTCCTGGTGGAGCTCAGGGGCCGGGCCGAGGGCTAGGCTGCCACCATGCCCGGCCGCCGCATCGCCTCGATCGCAGCCGCCGCCGTCTCGGCGGCGCTGCTCGCCCCGGCCGGCGCAGCGGCCGCTACCGAAGTCGGCGACGATTGCGCGGCCACGGTCGAAGACAACACCTACGTAAACGTCCCGGATCAGAAGGCCGCCGACGCGAGCCCGCTTCCCGTCGCGGCGCCGGTCGGCGGGATCGTCACGAGCTGGAGGGTGAAATCGCTGAGCGCTGAAACCGTCCCGGTTCGGATGGGCGTGTTCCGCCGTACCGGGGAAGGCAAGTTCCTCGTCGCCGCTGCCACGGGCCAGGAAGGCGCGGTGTTCGGGCTCAACTCGTTCAAGACCCGAATCCCGGTCCAGGCCGGCGACCGATTCGGATTGATCCCGACCGGCGGGAAGACCGTGTCCTGCGTCACCGGCAGCGAAGACGATCACTCCTGGGCCTACAACGGGGTGCCCGAAGTCGGTTCGGAATACCAGTTCGCCGCCGGCGTGTACGTGCGCGTCCCGGTCGTCGCGGTGATCGAGCCCGACGCCGACGGCGACGGATACGGCGACGAGACCCAGGACAGATGCCCGCAGAGCGCCGCCACGATCGCCCCCTGCCCGCCGGTGACCACGACCTTCACGATGAAGCGGAAGGGCAGCGCGATCATCGCCAAGGTCAGCGTCAGCTCCGCGGCCTCGGTCCAGGTCTTCGGCCAGGTCAGCTGGCAGGTGCGGGGCAAGCCGAAGACAAGCTCCCGCAATCACGGGCTCACGGTCGGGATCAGCGCCGGCGGGCCGAGACAGGTGTCGGCCGGGGAAACGAAGAAGTTCAAGGTGCCGCTATCGAAACCGATCCTGCGGCGGCTGGGGCGGATCACGCCGAAGCAGGCGCTGCGAGCATTGATGACCGTTCGGACGACCGATGTTGCGGACAGGGTCACCGACCGGCGGCGCCGGTTGAAATTAAGGGGACGCGAGGGCGCCTAGCGGGTTAGGCTGTCCCCGGATGAGACGGGGAGTCGCATTCGCGGTCGCCGCGCTCGGGACACTGTTGCTCGCCCCGGGCGCCTCTGCCTCGACCCAGGTCGGCAACGTCTGCACGGCCGGGAAACTCATAGGCAACACGGTCCTGATCCAGCTCGCAAACGAATCCAGCGCCCTGCCGATCGAATCGCCGGCCGGCGTCGTCACCGAATGGAAGGTGACTTCCAGCATCTCCACCTCCACGCTGCTCAAGGTCGTCGCGCCGACCGGACCTGAAAACACGTACCGCCTCGTCGCCGAAAGCACGGAACAGGAAATCACCCCCGGCGTCAATTCCTTCGCCGTCCGGATCCCGGTCCCGGCCGGTGCGCGGTTCGGCCTATTCGCGCCTCCCGGGCCGGGAGGGGCCCTCTATTGCGAAAGCACCAAATCAGGCGACGTGATGGGATTCCACTCGGGCGACCTCCTCGTCACCGATGCGCCGGAAATGTTCGGCCCCGCCATGGCCGACCGCGTTGCCGTCTCGGCCGTGGTCGAGCCCGACGTCGACGGCGATGGCTTCGGCGACGAGACCCAGGACAAATGCCCGCAGAGCGCGGCCTTCCAGGCCGCGTGCCCGCAGATCGCGCTCGAAGTCTTTCCGGTGGTCGAAAAGAGCTCGGTCACCCTGATCGTGATCTCCGACCATGAAGCTCCGGTCGCAGTTTCGGCCAACGCGGTCATCCCCAAGGCCGCGAAGGCCAAGAAGAAGAAAAAGAGGGCCGCGAGCTCGGCGACGGTGACGATCGACGGCGGCAGCCAGACCGTCGTCCCGAACCACCTCTCCCAGTACAAGCTCAAATTCCCCTCGAAATTGAAGTCGGCGTTGAAGTCACTGCCGGCCAAGAAGTCGATGACGCTGACGATCACCGCAACCGCGACGAACCTGGTCGGCCAGACGGCGACCAAGGCGACGACGGTCAAGCTCAAGGGTCAGGCGAAGCCCAAGGCCAAGGCGAAGTCGAAGTAGCCAGCCCCGTTGCTACCCTGCCGGGGTAGGCGATCCGCCTGCGCGCCCATTGATCCGAAAGACGAGGAAAGCGCGCCCTCTCACTTGAACGACCTGCCTCTCAGCGAGCGCGATGGACCGCGCGATGAGTGCGGCGTCTTCGGCGTCTACGCGCCCGGGCACGACGTCGCCCGGCTCGCCTACTTCGGCCTCTACGCGCTCCAGCACCGCGGCCAGGAGTCGGCCGGGATCGCGACCTGCGAGGGCGGCCACATCACCACGCTGCGCGACTCGGGCCTGGTCTCCCAGGTCTTCGACGAGGAGAAGCTGCGGGCGCTCGAGGGCGACATGGCGATCGGCCACGTCCGCTACTCGACCACCGGCGGCGGCTCGTGGGAGAACGCGCAGCCGGTCTGGCGCGACGACGGCCGCGAGATCGCCCTCGCCCACAACGGCAACCTGACCAACGCGGTCGGGCTCTGGGGCGAGTTGAAGGAGAGAGGGATCTCCTTCCGCGGCACCTCGGACTCGGAGATCATCGCGGCCCTGCTCTCCTCCAACGACGCCCGCTACATCGAGGACGTCGTCGCCGACGTGATGCCGAGGCTGCGCGGGGCCTACTCGACGGTCGCGATGACGAAGCGGGCGATCGTCGCCTTCCGCGACCCGCACGGGGTCCGCCCGCTCTCGCTCGGGCGGCTCGGCGATCGCTTCGTCGTCGCGTCGGAGAGCTGCGCCTTCGACATCATCGGCGCCGATCTCCTGCGCGAGATCCGCCCCGGAGAGATGGTCTCGCTGACCGAGCGCGGGCTCGAGACGCGCCAGATCGTGCGGTCGACGCGGCCGGCGATCTGCGTCTTCGAGCACATCTACTTCTCGCGCCCCGACAGCCGCCTCGAGGGGAAGGTCCTGCAGGAGGTGCGCGGGAGGATGGGCGAGATCCTCTGGCGCGAGGCGCCGGTCGAGGCCGACCTCGTGATCTCGGTCCCCGACTCCGGCAACCCCGCCGCCGCCGGCGTCGCCCGGGCCTCGGGGCTGCCCCGCGACGACGGCCTGATCAAGAACCGCTACGTCGCCCGGACCTTCATCCAGCCCGGGCAGGAGCTGCGCAAGCGCGGCCTGCGGCTGAAGTTCAACCCGCTGCCGGAGATCGTCGCCGGAAAGCGGATCGTCGTCGTCGACGACTCGATCGTGCGCGGCAACACGACCCGCCAGATCGTCGGGATGCTGCGCGAGGCCGGCGCCGGCGAGGTCCACCTGCGGATCAGCGCGCCGCCGATCCGCCATCCGTGCCACTACGGGATCGACATGTCGACCCGCGAGGAGATGATCGCCCACGGGCGGACGATCGACGAGATCGCCGACGAGCTCGGTGCCGACTCGCTCGCCTACCTCTCGATGGAGGGCGTCTACGAGGCGATCGGCGGCGCGCCCGAAGACCACTGCGACGCCTGCTTCACCGGCCGCTACCCGCTCGGCGACCCCGACGACGCCAACGGCAAGTTTGCGCTCGAGGACATCGCCGTCGTTCCCGCCGGCTCCTGAGCCGTGTTCAGGGTCTGCGTCCTCGCCTCGGGCACCGGGTCCAATCTCCAGGCGATCCTCGACACCGTCCATGGTCGCGATGAAATCGAGGTCGTCGGAGTCGGCTCCGACAAGGCGGGGGCGATGGCGCTCGAGCGGGCCAGGGCGGCCGGGGTCGAGACCGCCGTCTTCGCCGCCGCCGAGCATCGCGACCGCGAGGCGCGGGACGCCGCGATGGCCGACTGGATCGAGGGCCTCGGGGCTGACCTGGTCGTCCTCGCCGGCTACATGCAGCTGCTCGGCGCGCCCTTCGTCGCCCGCTTCAGCAACCGCATCGTCAACGTCCACCCGGCGCTGCTGCCGTCGTTCCCAGGACTCGACGCGATCGGCCGGGCGCTCGCGGCGGGGGTCGAGGTCACCGGCGTCACCGTCCACTTCGTCGACGAGGGAGTCGACACCGGGCCGGTGATCGCCCAGCGCGAGGTGCCCGTCCCCGCCGACCGCGATCGCGCCCGGCTCGAGGCCGCGGTCCACGCCGTCGAGCACGAGCTCTACCCGGAGGCGATCCGCATGATCGCGCGGGGCATGGTTAGGATCGACTCGAGCGACCCGTCCACGGTCCTCGTCGATGAGTGAGGCCCAGACAAAGACCGCGCAGGATGCCGTCGAAAACGGCGCGATCCGAGTGCGCCGGGCGCTGATCTCGGTCTCCGACAAGACCGGGGTCGCCGACTTCGCCAGGGAGCTGGCCGCGGCCGGGGTCGAGATCCTCTCCACCGGGGGAACCGCATCGGCGCTGCGCGAGGCCGGGATCGAGGTCACCGACGTCTCCGAGTTCACCGGTCAGGAGGAGATCCTCGACGGCCGGGTCAAGACCCTCCATCCCCGCCTCCACGCGGCGCTGCTGGCGCGGCGCGACGACCCCGAGCACATGGCGACGCTGGAGCGCGAGGGAATCGAGCCGATCGATCTGGTCTGCGTCAACCTCTACCCGTTCGAGGAGACGATCAAAGGCCATGAGGTCGAGCACGAGGTGGCGATCGAGAACATCGACATCGGCGGCCCGACGATGATCCGCGCGGCGGCCAAGAACCACGCCGGGGTTGCGGTCGTGGTGAAACCGGAGTCCTACGACGCGGTCTGCGCCGAGCTCGAGGAGTCCGGGGGCGCCGAACTGTCCGCCTCGACCCGGCACTGGCTGGCGAACGAGGCCTTCGCCCAGACCGCTCGCTACGACGCCGCGATCAGCCGCTGGTTCTCGCTTTCCTACGAGGACTTCCCCGAGCACCTGGCGATCGCCCTCGAAAAGGAGCTCGACCTCGCCTACGGCGAGAACCCGCACCAGCGGGCCGCGCTCTATTCCGAAGTCGGGGTACGCAGCCACGCGCTCTCGGGGATCTCGAAGCTGCACGGCCGCGCGCTCTCGTTCAACAACGTCCTCGACCTCGACTCCGCGCGGGCGCTGACCGAAGACTTCGACGGCCCGGCCTGCACGATCGTCAAGCACAACAACCCGTGCGGGGCCGCGCTCGGTGAGGACGCGCTCGATGCCTACCGGCGGGCGCTCGCCTGCGACCCGCTCTCGGCGTTCGGCGGTGTGATCGCGATCAACCGGCCGATCGGCCGCGAGCTGGCCGAAGCGCTGCATGAGAACTTCGTCGAGGTCCTGATCGCGCCCGCCTTCGACGATGACGCGCTCGAGGTGCTGCAGCGCAAGGAGGCGATCCGGATCCTCTGCGACGAGGAGCGGCGGCGGCCGAACCCGGGCGAACGCGACGTCAAACGGGTCCGGGGGGGCCTCCTGATCCAGGACCGCGACGGCAATCCCGAGCCGCGCGAGCTGATGGAGGTGGTGACCAAGCGCGAGCCGACCGAGAGGGAATGGGACGACCTGTGCTTCGCCTGGACCGTGGTCCGCCACGTCCGCTCGAACGCGATCGTCCTCGGGCGCGACGGGGCGACCCTCGGGATCGGCGCCGGCCAGATGAGCCGCGTCGACTCGGTCCGGCTCGCGGTCGACAAGTGCCACGACGCGCGCGGCGGCGATGCGGACCGGCTGCTCGCCGGCTCGGTCGTCGCCTCGGACGCGTTCTTCCCGTTCGCCGACGGGCCCGAGCTCGCGATCGAGGCCGGCGCCACGGCGCTGATCCAGCCCGGCGGCTCCAAGCGCGACGCCGAGGTGATCGAGGCCTGCGACGCCGCCGGGGTGACGATGGTCTTCACCAAGCACCGGCATTTCAGGCACTAGCCACTCCGGCGGCCGAGGGCTATCTTCGGTCCGGTGAAGCCGGTCACGGTCTCGGTCGAGGTCCCGCAGTCTCAGGAGGTCGTCTTCGACTACCTCGACGCGCTCGCCGATCACGAGGCGTTCACCGACCACTTCCTCGTCGACTGGGAGACATCGGGGCCGCCGCGCGGTGTCGGGGCCCGGGCCCGGATGCGGGTCAGGAAACCGGGGCCCGAGGACTGGCTCGAGATGGAGGTGATCACCTCCGAGCGCCCGCGCCGAAGCGTCGAGCAGTCGACGAGCGCGAAGGGAAAGCGGGTGACGCGCGGCACCTATCTCCTCGAGGGGGTCGTCGGAGGCGGCACCTCGATCAGCTTCGAGCTCGCCTGGCTCCAGGCGCCGACGGGCGAGCGCCTGATCGGCCCGATCACCAGGGCGGTGACCCGCAGCGCCAACCAGAAGGCGCTGCGCCGGCTGTCCGAACGGCTGGCAGAGCGGGACAGCCCCGCCTAGCCTCCGACCGCGTCCCGCTGGGCCGCGCAGGCGCGGAGGACGTGGTCGCAGACCTCCTGCGGGGTGTCGACCGTCTTCAGCATTTCCTTGTCGGCGGTGGAGATGAGGCCTTCGTCCTCGAGGGTGTCGTCGACCCAGTCCAGGAACGGCGCCCAGAAGGACGAGTCGACGAGGATCGTCGGGAAGTGCATGACCCGTTCGGTCTCGATCAGGTTGAGGCTCTCGGTGAGCTCGTCGAGGGTGCCGAAGCCGCCGGGGAAGATGACGAATGCGCGCGCGTAGCGGACGAACATCAGCTTGCGGGCGAAGAAGTAGTGGAAGTGGAGAGGCAGGTTGGCGTAGGAGTTGGGCTGCTGCTCGCGCGGCAGCTCGATGTTGAGGCCGACCGAGCGGCCTCCCGCCTCGGCCGCGCCCCGGTTAGCGGCCTCCATCAACCCGGGGCCGCCGCCGGTGATCACGGTCAGGCCGTTCGCGGCGAGGAGCGCCGCGGTCTCGCGGCAGAGCTCGTACCAGCGATGTCCCTCCGGCACACGCGCCGAGCCGAAGACCGAGACGCCGTCCTCGATCTCGCGCAGGGCATCGAACCCCATCTCGACCTCGGCCCGGATCCGGTCGAGGCGGAGGTCGTCTTCGGCCTCGACGTCGACGGGAGTGCTGAGCAGCTCCTGGTCGTGTCTGGCCCCGGGTGGAGGAGAGCGGTGAGGGTCGTCATGGGTTGGGTCGAACACGGTCAGGGGGCGACGATGCATTGCGTCGAACGATCGACTTGGCGTAGCTGTTCGCCGTTCGCGTAGGTGAAGGTGCCGACCAGATGCGGAAAGACGATCGAGCCCGACGGCGGCTGACACGTTGCGCTCACGAAGCTTCTGCGCTTGCCCTTTTCGTCGACGAAGACCCGATGGAGGGAGATATTGAAGGCGGAGATGTGGCTCCATCGCGCCGGTATCCGTCCCGGTGGAATGAAGAGCCGCATTCCCCCTTCTTCGCCCTGTCTCTTCGCAACGGTGAACGGAATGACGAAGGTGGTCGGGGCCGGGGCCCGGGCTTTGACCACCGCGACGATGGCGGGATGGTCGCCTTCGTCGGGGAAGAAGGCTTCATCGGAGTAGAAGGCACGGAAAAGGCCCCGCACCCGAATGGGGGGCTCTTCTGGTTGGGCTATTTCATAGGTGATGCTGCCGTGCCCGACCAGTGAGGGATCACAGGCGGTTGCAGGGCTGTCGGGCGAGATGTACCCGCGTCGGCAGGGACGCAGCCCTGTCGGGTTGATCACGACCTCTCTGATCATTTCGATGCCGAAGCCGCTCAGCTGAGGAGTTTCAGCGGATTCTCGGGACTTCGATTTGAATGCGAGTCTGAGGGTGGCAGTCACGGCCTTCGACCGAGGGCGCCGTTGCGGCGCGACTTCTGGGCTCCACGTCACAACCAAAGGACCCTTGAGGATCTTCAGTCCTGGGCTTGGCTCGGCAAAGACCAGCGCCGAGACGAGAACCGCGAGCGCGATGACCACCACGCGAACGTCCCTCGACACCATGGCTCCCCTTCCCCGAGCTCCCAAGTGCCCCCGGCGGGATTCGAACCCGCGCCGCGCGGCTTAAAAGGCCGCCGCTCTAACCAACTGAGCTACAGGGGCGAGGGGCTCATGGTACCCGCGGTCGGAACAATGCTTCGCGCTTCGCTCGCGGCGCGAAGAAGCAGAGATGGACGCTTGCTCGCTCCGCGCTCAGGGGAGGTCCGGCAGCCCCTGCTCGGGGGTCGAGGCCTCGGCGTGGGTGCGGCGGGGGATGCGGCCGGCGCGGCGGGCGGCGTGGCCGGCCTCGACCGCGGCGCGCAGCGCGGCGGCCATCGCCTCCGGGTCCTCGGCGCCGAAGATCGAGCTCGCCGCCATAACCGCGTCGCAGCCGAGCTCCATCGCCAGCGCTGCGTCGGAGGCGGTGCCGATCCCGGCGTCGAGGACGACCGGGACCGCGGCCTGCTCGGCGATGATCGCGATGTTGTAGGGGTTGCGGATCCCGGCGCCGGAGCCGATCGGCGAGCCGAGCGGCATCACCGCGGCGCAGCCGGCCTCCTCGAGGCGGCGGGCGAGGATCGGGTCTTCGTTGGTGTAGGGGAGGACGGTGAAGCCCTCGCCGACGAGGGTCTCGGCGGCGTCGAGGAGCTCGACCGCGTCGGGGTAGAGGGTGCGGTCGTCGCCGATCACCTCGAGCTTGATCCAGTCGGTGCCGAACGCCTCGCGGGCGAGCCGCGCGGTGCGGACGGCGTCGCGGGCGGTGAAGCAGCCGGCGGTGTTGGGCAGCGCCTCGAGGCCGAGCCGATCGAGGACGTCGAGGACCGAGCCCTTGGCATCGGGGTCGATCCTGCGCAGCGCGACGGTGACGATCTCGGCCCCCGACGCGAGCAGCGCCGACTCCATCTGCTCGAGCGAGCGGAATCCGCCGGTGCCGGCAATCAGCCGCGAGCCCCACTCGCGGCCGGCGAGCTCCCAGGTCTCGGCCCCGCCCTGAATCGCGGCGAGGACCTCGACCTGCTGGCCGTCGCGGAGGGAAGTCTCAGCCCAGCCGCCGCGCGGGACCACCTCGCCGTCGAGGGCGACGGCGAGACCGCGGCCGTTGGGCTCGGCACCGGTCTCGCGGACCGCGTCGGCGAGCGTGGCGCCGGCGACGAGCTCGCAAACGTTCCCGTTGAGCTCGATCCTCATCGGGCGCTCCCAACTGCCTCGGCGGCGAGCAGGCCGGCGATCGCCTCGGCCGCAAGCGGCGCCATCAGGATGCCGTTGCGGAAGTGGCCGGTCGCCCAGAGCAGGCCCTCGATCGGGCTCGGGCCGATCCGCGGCAGGTTGTCCGGGGTCCCGGGCCGCAGCCCGGCGGCGGCCTCGATCAACTCCATCTCGGCGACGTCGGGGAGCAGCCGGTAGGCCTCGCGCAGCAACTCATGGACCCCCCCGGCGGTGACCGCGGTGTCGTGGCCCTGCTCCTCGACGGTCGCGCCCACGATCAGGCGGCCGTCGGGGCGCGGAACCAGGTAGACCCGCTCGGAGGCGAGGATCCGCTCGCACGGCGGCGGCGCGGCCGGGCGCGGCCGGAGCTCGAGGATCTGACCCTTCACCGGCCGGACCGGGGGGCGCCCCCGCTCCGGCACCCAGGCTCCCTCGCCGGCGAGGGCACCGGTGGCGAGGAGGACCGAGCCGGCAGCGAGCCCCTCTTCGTCCGACATCCGGACCCCGGTGACCCGCCCCTCGTCGATCAGCGCCGCGTCGACCTCCACGCCGGCGCGCAGCTCCACCCCCTCGCCCTCGAGCGCCGCCAGCAGCGCCGCGGTCAGCGCTCGCGGATCGATCGCCGCCTCTCCCGACGCCAGCACGCCTCCGTTGAACGATGGGGTCAGGCCGGGCTCGAGATCGCGGCAGCTCCGCGGCGAGAGCCATTCCGCCTCGAGGCCGAGCGAGCGCTGCAGGTCGTGGACCCGGCGCAGCTCCGCCGCCTCGTCGCGATCGAGCGCCACGTGCAGCGCCCCGATCCGGTCGTACCCGGTTGCGATCCCCGAAGCCGCCTCGAGCTCGGCGACGAACTCCGGGTAGAGCTCGGCGGCGGCCAGCGTCATTCCGAGCAGCTCGGGCTCGCCGAAGGTCAGCTCGCCGACGGGGGCGAGCATCCCGGCCGCGACCCGGGTGGCGCCGGCCGGCGGCCGTTTGCGCTCGAGCACCGCGACGCTCGCCCCCCGCTGCGCTGCGCGCCAGGCGCAGCTGAGGCCGATCACGCCGCCTCCGACGACAACCAGATCGAAACTCCGCTTTTCGCTCAACTTGCCTCCGCCGGCATTACCCGGATCAGGTCACACGGTCGGTGGCCTCGATGCCACCCTCTCAGCC
>DATBHH010000109.1:0-21082 GCA_036557525.1 Solirubrobacterales bacterium
GTGCTGACGATCGTCACCAATTGGGTGTCGGTCGACGCCTTCGCGCTGACCGTCTGCACGATGATGGGCCTGGCGTTGGGCGTCGACTACGCGCTGTTGATGGTCTCGCGCTTCCGCGAGGAGTTAGCCGGCGGGGCGGACCCGAAAGCGGCGGCAATCCAGACCCGCCACACCGCCGGCCGGACGACGGTCTTCGCCGGCAGCACCCTGATCGCCGCGATGCTCGTCGCGCTCTTCATCGTCCCCGGCGCCCTGCTCTCCTCGCTCGCGGCGACGGTGATCCTGGTCGTGATCCTCAGCGTCTCGGTCGCGACGATCGCCGGCCCCGCGGTGCTGACGTTGATCGGCCACAACGTCAACCGCTGGCGGATCGGCAAGCCGCAGAGCTATCAGGACGAGAGCAAGGGGCTGATGACGATCGTCGGCGCCGCCCTGCGCCGCCCGGCGCTGGTCTGCCTCGTCGTCGGCGCCGTCGTCCTCGCCCTGGCGACGCCGGCGATCGGGCTGAAGACCGGCCCGCCGAGCGCCCAGCAGCTCTCCCACAACAACCAGGCCCGCAAGGACGCCGAACTCATCAACCGCACGATCGCCCCCGGATTCGACGCCCCGTTCGTCGTCGTCGCCGAATCGGAAACGGGCCCGATCACGACGCCGGAACGGCTCGATGCGCTGCGCCGCTGGCAGGACAAGGTGGCGGCGATCCCCGGCGTCCAGGTCGTGATCGGCCCCGAGCAGGTCTCGAAATCGGTGGCGCCGCTGCGCGAAGCCGGCAACGGCCTGCTGGTCAAGAAGGGCGGCCCGGTCGGGAATCTCGAACGGCTCGGTCGAAACCTGAAGCGGGCCGCGAAGGGCGTCGCCAGGCTGCGCGACGGAATCTCCGAAGCTACCCAGGGCGCGGGCCTACTTGCCGATGGCTCGGACAGAACCGAAGAAGGGGCGCTGCGGCTGGCGAGCGGGCTCGCGACCGCGACCGGGGGGAGCGAAGAAGCGGTCGGCGCCCTCGACCGGTTCGCGAAGGGCGCCGAGGAACTCGAAGAAGGCGCCAAGAAAGTCACCAAAGGACAGGAAAAGGCGCAGGAAGGTGCGGAAATCCTTCACACGAACCTCAAGAACCTCGAATTCAACCTGCGCAAGAACCAGCTCCGCCGGGCGCGGAAGCTGCAGAAGAACCTGACCGAAATCGCGCACGGCACGCTCGACCAGGTGAAGGAACCGGCGACCGCCGCCGAGGCGTCCTCGAAAACCGCGCTCCAGCTCCTCGAAGGAATGACGGTCGGGAAGTCGGACCCCAACTACAACGCGACGCTGAACGCACTGCGGGCGGCATCCAGCCAGTCCGCTGCGACCTTCGCCGGCCTCGACAAGCTCCAGGCCGAACTGATCAAGGAAGCCGAAGCAGCGCGGGAAGTCAGCTTCTGGGCGAAGACCGGGATCAAGGAAGTCGAACGGGAAGTGGGGACCGCTCAGGAACTCGTCGAAGGCGAGGAAGAACTGGTCAAGGGGAACACGGAACTCGCCAGCGGCAGCGGCGAACTCGCCGAAGGCGCCGAAACCCTCGCGACCGAAAGCCGGAAACTGGAAGAAGGCCTCGGCCGCCTCGGCGCCGGCGCCGCCCGGCTCGCCGCCGGAATCGCCGAACTCGGCGAAGGCGCGACCTCGCTCCAGGTCGGGCTCGGCGACGCGTTCCACCGCTCCTACCCGCTCCAGACCGGCACCCAGCGGATGGCGGCCCGGGTGACGGTCAACGCCGATCAGGCCCGCGAACAGACCGACCAGCTCCGCCATCAATCGCCGAACATCTTCAACTCCGGGAACTTCGTGCTCGCGGCCCTCGATGGCGCGAACCCGCGCCTGCGGCGCCAGGCGACCCAGGCGGTCAACCTCGAAAAAGGCGGCCAGGCGGGGACGGTGACGATCTTCTCCAAATACGATTTCAACAGCCCGGGGTCGATCGCCCTCAACAAGACGCTCGAAGGGGACGCGGCCGAACTGGCCGAAGAAACGGGCCTCAACACCGGCGTCGCCGGCGGCGCGTCGACGCTGAACGAGTACAGCAAGGTGACCCGCGAACGGATCCCGGTGATCATTTTGGCGATCACCATCGCGACCTTCCTGATCCTCGTCCTGATCCTGCGGGCGATACCGCTGGCGGCGATCGCCGTCGGGCTCAACCTGGCGACCGTCGGCGTCGCCTTCGGTGTCCTGACGCTGCTGTTCAACGTCCCCGAGGATCTCCCGCTGGGCGGCCACACCTACGTCGACGCGGTCGGGGCGACGATGATCTTCGGGATCGTCTTCGGGCTCTCGATCGACTACGCGGTGTTCCTCCTCGTCCGGATGCGAGAGCGCTACGAAGAGGACGGCGACAACGCCGCCGCGATCGAGTTCGGGCTCGAGAAAACCGCGCGGGTGATCACCGGCGCCGCGGTGATCATGATGGCCGTCTTCATCGCCTTCGCCGGCGCCCCGATCGCCAACGTCAGCCAGCTCGGAACCGGGCTCACGATCGCGGTCCTGCTCGACGCGACCGTGGTCCGGATCGTCTTCCTCCCGTCGCTGATGCTGCTGCTCGGCGACCGGGTCTGGTGGTACCCCCGCTTCCTCGACCGGATCACCCCGCGACTGAACGTCTGAGGACCCGCAAATCCAACGCGTTGACATCCAGTTAAGTGAGTCCCAGAGCCATCTCCGCGCCTGATCGCACCGATACGATCGGTCGCTGTTCCTCTGGTTCGGAGGCGGGGGAACCGGAAGCGACGACGCGTGGCTGCTAACCCCTTAGGCGAGGAGAAAGGCCAGGCTACGAGCCGGCGCACGTCGCCTGCCCGGATCGCCGCGATCGCGGGCCTGGCGATCGTCGTCATCGCCCTGCTGGTGATCGTCCTCAGCGGCGGCAGCTCGCACAAGTACAAGCTCGTCTTCCAGAACGCGAGCCAGCTGGTCAACGGCAACCAGGTGCTGATCGGCGGCCACCCGGTCGGCTCGGTCGAAGAAATCAGCCTCACTGACGACAACCTCGCCGAGATCGAAATCAGCGTCGAACAGGAACTGCACGAGGGGACGACCGCCGCCGTCCGCGCGACCTCGCTCTCCGGCGTCGCCAATCACTACATCACTATCAGCCCCGGCCCCAACAGCAACCCCGCGCTCGAAGAGGGCGCGACCCTCGGGCTCGACTCGACCACCTCCGCGGTCGACCTCGACCAGTTCATCAACTCGTTCCCGGGCTCGGTCCGCAAAGCGCTCGGCAAGTTCATCCGCGGCTTCGGCGAATGGTATTCCGGGATCGGGCCCCAGGCCAACGCCGCCTACAAGTACTTCGCGCCCGGGCTCAACCGGGCCGCCGCCTTCGCCCACGGGCTCAACGCCGACTCGCGACTGCTCACCCAGTTCGTCGTCAACACCAGCAAACTCTCGACCGCCGTCTCCGAGCGCGGCGAACAGCTCACCAGCGCGATCTCCAACGCCAACACCGCCTTCAACTCGATCGCCGGCCAGACCCAGGCCTTCAACCAGACCCTGGAACTGCTGGCGCCCGTCTTCCGCCAGAGCAACACGACCTTCGTCAACCTCCGCGCCGCGCTCGACGACCTCGACCCGCTGGTCGAAACCGCGAAGCCGGCGACCAAGAACCTCGCCCCGTTCCTGGCCGACCTGCGCCCGGTGCTCGAGCGCTCGATCCCGTTCTTCCACAACCTGCGCCTGACCGTCGCCCGGCCGGGGTTCGCCAACGACACGCGTGAACTGCTCGCCACCCTGCCCGCGGTCCAGCAGCGCGCATCGAAGGCCTTCCCGCACGCCGAAGCCGCGGTCGCCGCCTTCCAGCCGAACCTGAACTTCCTCCGCGCCTACGTACCCGACCTCCTCAACGGCCTCGGCCGCGTCGGCCAGGTCACCGGCAACTACGACGGCAACGGCAACTACGCCAGGGTCTCCTTCTCCGACCTCAACCTCTTCAAATACGAATCGGGGTCGGGCGTCCTCGAACCGATCACGCCGAGCGAACAGTACGACGCGCTCGCTCCGCCGTCGCCCGTCCGCCGGCCGTGCCCCGGCGGAGCGAGCCAGCCGGCGGCCGACGGGTCGAGTCCGTTCGTCGAACCGCCGTTCGCCGGCGCCGGGGTCAACAGCTCCGAATGCAATCCGAGCGACGTCCCGCCCGGACCATGAAAAGAAGCTGGAAAAAACCGCTGGTCGGGCTCGGAGTAGTCGCCGCGATCGTCCTGCTGATCGTCCTCGTCTCGGGCAACGGCTCCGAAGGCGGCTACCGCGTGCGGGCGATCTTCGACAACGGCTCGTTCCTGGTCCACGGCGAGGAAGTGCGCGTCGCGGGGGCCAGCGTCGGCACGATCCAGTCGGTCGGCGTGACGATGCCCGGCGAAAAGGTCAGCTACGAAAACGGCCGCTACACCGAAGACCCGGGCAAGGCGGTCCTGGTCCTCAACATCACCGACCCGGGCTTCCAGGACTTCCGCCAGGACGCCTCCTGCGAAATCCGCCCGCAGTCGCTGATCGGCGAGAAGTACGTCGATTGCCGGACGACCCTGCCGCACGCGGCGGGAACCGAAAACGAATCCCCGCCCCTGAAGGTGATCCCCGACGGCCAGCCGGGCGCCGGGCAGCACCTGCTGCCGCTCCAGCAGAACAGCGCCAGCGTCGACCCCGACCTCGTCAACGACATCCAGCGGCTTCCCTACGCCCAGCGGTTCCGCCTGATCATCAACGAACTCGGCGGCACCCTGGCCGGCCGCGGCGAAGACATCGAGGAAGCGGTCAAACGCGCGAACCCGGTCCTCCGCGACGCCGGCCGCCTGTTCCAGATGCTCGCCAACCAGCGCGACCAGCTCGCCGAGCTCTCGACCAATTCCGAGCAGATCCTCGAACCGTTCGCCGAACAGCGCGCCCACGTCGCCGGCTTCTTCTCGAACTCGGGGGCGACCGCCGAAGCGAGCGCCGAACGCGGCCGGGAACTCGAAGCCTCGCTGCAGAAGCTGCCCGGCTTCATCCGCGAGTTCGAGTCGACCCTTCGCAGCCTGCAGGGCTTCTCGAAGGCGGGGACGCCGGTGTTCAAGTCCCTCAACCGGGCGACCCCGGCGCTGACCGAAGCGACGAGGGCGCTGACGCCGTTCAGCGCCGCGGCGACTGTCTCGCTGAAGTCGCTGGGGGCGAGCGGCGAAGCGGCCGGGCCGAAGTTCGTCGAAGCCGATCCGATCGTCCGCAAGGCGCGGAACCTGGCGAAGAGCGGCGTGGTGCCGACGACCGAACTCGCCCGCTTCCTCGTCAGCGCGAAGAAGTCGAAGGGGTTCAACGCCCTCGTCGACCTGATCTACAACGGCGCCGCGGCGACCAGCGAATTCGACGAATACGGCCACTTCCTCCGCACCCTGGTGACGATCGTCGACTGCGCCGAATACCGGCTCTCGGAAAAGAGCGGCTGCTCGGCGAACTTCACCGGGCCCAACGCGGTCGAATCGGCCGCCGTCAACGACCCGGCGGCGATCCTGGCCCACATCGAAGAAATCGAAGCCGAACAGAGCGGCGGGACCGCCGCCGGCACCTCCTCCGTCGGCCCGCCCGCCCCGTCGCTCGCCCCCTCGGCGGCGCCGACCGGCCCCCGGCTCGGCGGCCGCGAAGAACTCGGACGCGGGATCAGCACCGTCCCATCGCCCGGAGAACTGATGAGGACGCTGGGACGATGAGGCGCCGGAGCGGCATCCAGGGGGTGGCGACGAGCCCGGTGATCGTCGGCGCGGTGACGGTGCTGGTCGTGATCGTCGCCGTCTTCCTCGCCTACAACGCGAACAACGGGCTGCCGTTCGTCTCGACCTACGACATCCATGCGAGGGTCCCGAACGCCAACGCCCTGGTCAAAGGCAACGAGGTTCGGATCGGCGGCTCGCGGGTGGGGACGATCAGCGCGGTCAAGCCGGTCCAGCTCGAAAACGGCGAAGAGGTGGCGGAACTCGACCTCAAGCTCGACAAGAGCGCCGAACCGCTGCCGGTGAACTCGACGATGATCATCCGCCCGAAGTCGCCGCTGGGGCTGAAGTACCTGGAGATCAAACCCGGCAACTCGTCCGAAACTCTCGAAGCCGGGGACACGATTCCGCTCGCCCAGGCGAAACCGGAACCGGTCGACATCGACCAGTTCTTCGACATGTTCAACGAAGAAACGCGGACCAACGTCCAGCGCAACCTGACCGGGTTCGGCAACGCCTTCGCCGGCCGCGGCCCGCAGCTGAACGAAGCGTTCGGGACGCTGCGCAAACTCGCGGAAAGCAGCCAGCCGGTGCTGCGCTCGCTGGTCGCCCCCAGCACCAACTTCAACGGCTTCTGGCGGGCGCTCGAGGATCTCGCCTCGACCGTCGCGCCGGTGGCGCTGACCAACTCCGACCTCTTCGTCGCCCTCGACCGGACGTTCGGCGCGTTCGCCCGGGTCGCGCGCCCCTTCATCCAGGAAACGATCTCGAAAGGCCCGCCGTTCCTCGATGCCGCCGCCCGCGACCTGCCGGTGCTGAGGCCGTTCCTCAACGACTCCGCCCGCTTCTTCACGGCCTTCGCGCCGGGGGCGAAGGCGCTCGCCGACACCTCGCCGACGATCAACGCGGCGCTCCGCTCCGGCGTCCCGGCGCTCAATCGCTCGCCGCAGCTGTTCGCCCAGCTCGAGCCGACCGCCGAAGCGCTGATCTCCTTCCAGGAAGCCGCGGGCGTGACCCAGGGGCTCAACCTCCTGATCGACGCCAACGAACTGCTGAAGCCGCCGATCCGCTTCCTCGCCCCGGCGCAGACGGTCTGCAACTACCTGACGATCGCATTCAGGAACCTGGCGAGCATCTTCAGCGAAACCAACGGCGCCGCCAACTGGGCGGGCGCGCTCGCCAACGAGGGTCCGTCCGGCCCGAACGGCGAGACGATGCCCGCCTCGGCGCCGGCGAACGGGCCCGAAAAAGAAAACCACCTCCACAGCAACCTCTATCCGAACACGGCCGCGCCCGGCCAGACCCACGAGTGCGAGGCCGGCAACGTCCAGTACCAGAAGGGCGTGACGACGATCGGCAACGTCCCGGGCAACCAGGGCACGAGGACCTCCGGCCAGATCAAGGGCCAGGGAGGTGAAGGCTGATGGGGCGCATGCCGGAGCGCGACATCCGGGCCGCCGAAACGAAGAAGCGCCTGATCAGGTGGCGCCCGAGCAACGCCGTGATCGCGATCATCTTCCTCGTCATCTTCATCGTCGGGCCGTACCTGGCGTTCACCAAACACATCCCGTTCACGGGCTACGGCTATGAGCTCAACGCGGCCTTCTCGAACTCGGCGAACATCTCGAAAAACTCGCCGGTGAGGATCGCCGGCGTCGACGTCGGCAAAGTGATCAAGACCGAAGCCGACGGCGACTCGACCAAGGTGACCTTCACCGTCGGCGGCGACGGCCGGCCGATCCACAGCGACGCCTACGCGGTGATCAAACCGCGGATCTTCCTCGAGGGGAACTTCTTCATCGAACTCGACCCCGGCAGCCCGAGCGCGCCGGAAATGGGCAGCGGCGAAACGATCCCGGTCAGCCGCACCTCGACCGCGGTCCAGATCGACGAAATCTTCAACTCGCTGCAGTCGCCCGTGCGCGCCAACTTCAGCCAGGCGCTGGAAGGGTTCGGCGGCGCCCTCTCCGACGTGCCGACCGCGGCCGAAGACGCGACCCAGCTCCCCGAGGTCAAAGGCAAGACCGGCGCCGCCGGCCTCAACGGCGCGTTGCGCTACGGAGGCCCGGCCGGCCGCTACGGGGCCCAGGTCGCCGACGCTCTGCTCGGCAACGGCCCCCAGGACCTGCCGCGGCTGGTCGCCGGGACCGGCCGCACCTTCGGCGCCTTCGTCGCCGACGAGGCCGACCTCCAGGGCCTGATCGATAACTTCAACACCTTCACCGGCGCCCTCGCGGCGCAGTCGGAAAACCTCTCGGAAACGATCCGCCGCTTCGCTCCGGCGCTCAGCACCAGCCGCGCCTCCCTCGCCAGCCTCAACCGGACGCTGCCACCGCTGCGCGCCTGGGCGATCGAGATCCGGCCGGCGATCGCCAAGCTCCCGGGGCTGATCAACGCCGGCGAGCCGTGGACGAAGCAGGCCTACGCGGCCCTCTCGCAGCAGGAGGGCGGCGGGATCGCCCGGCTGCTCGCCGAAGCGACGCCCGGGCTCGCCGCCTCCGCCCAGGCCGGTAAGGCCGTCGCCCTGCCACAGCTCAACCGGATCAGCCTCTGCACCTCCAAGGTGCTGGTGCCGACCTTCGACCAGACGATCGACGACCGCTTCAGCACCGGCGGGCCCGCCTACCGCGAGTTCCTCTACTGGCTGACCCTGCTCGACGGCCAGGGCCAGAACTTCGACGGCAACGGCTACTTCCTCCGCGTTCAGCCGGGCGGCGGCAACCTGCTGCTGAAGGGCGCCAACCCGAAAGGCGGGTTGAAAACCGAGAAGGAATTCTTCGCCCACTCCGCCGTCGCCCCGCTCGGCCTCCAGCCCCAGCTCGGCGGCCGGCCGCCGAAGAAGCCCGAAGTCCGCTGTGACTCGAACCCGGCCCCGAACCTGAACGGATCGCTCGGCCAGCCCGGCCCGCCGGTCCTGAGCGTGACCAACCCATGACCCTGCCGGAAGAAAAGACCAGCCGCTTCAGGCACTTCCGGGCCGCCCTCGGCCGGCAGGCGCGCGGCCGCGGCAAAGACTCGATAGCGATCGCGCTTCTCGCCTTCGCCGCGGTCGCGTTGACGCTCTGGATCTTCACCCAGCAGAAAGCCTCGCTGCCCTCCTGGGCGCCGTTCGTCGGCGAAGACTTCGCCCACCTCAGCGCCGACTTCACCAGCGCTCAGGCGGTCACCCCCGGCCAGGGCCAGGCGGTCGTGATCGCCGGGGTCAAGGTCGGGAAGATCAGCACCGTCTCGCTCGAAGAAGGCCACGCGGTGGTCGGGCTCGACATCGAACCGGAGTACCTGAAGCTGATCCACCCCGACGCGTCGCTGCTGCTGCGGCCGAAAACGAACCTCAACGACATGGCGATCGAGATCGAACCCGGAACCGCGCCCGGCCACGTCGAAGACGGCTTCAGGTTCCCGCTCTCGCAGACCGAACCGAACGTCAACCTCGATGCCTTCCTGGCGACGCTCGACAAAGACACCCAGCAGTACATCCAGCTGCTGGTCGCCGGCGGCGCCCAGGGAATCGGCGGCCGCGCGCACCAGCTCTCGGGTGCCTTCAGGCGGCTTGAGCCGTTCGCGCACTACATCGCCAAACTGAACACGGTTCTCGCCGAACGGCGGGTGGCGTTGAGGGGGGCGATCCACCACTTCAGCCAGCTGACGACCGAACTCGGCCGCCACGACCGCGAGATCGAACGCTTCGTCAGCTCGTCGAAGACGGCGCTCGGCAACTTCGCCAACCAGCAGCAGGCGATCCAGCAGGCGCTGGTCGAGTTCCCGCAGGCGCTGACGGTCCTGAAGTCGGCCCTCGCCAGCTCCGACGCGCTCTCGACCGCCGCCCGCCCCGCGCTGCTCGGCCTGATCCCGCAGGCGCAGGCCCTGGGCCCGGCGTTCGCCGCCTCCGAGCGCCTCTTCGAACAGACCAGGGGGCCGATCGAGAATCAGATCCGCCCCTTCGCCCGCGAAGTCCGGCCCGTCGTCGTCCACGCCAAGCAGGGGGCGGCGCCGCTGGCCAAGACCGTCAAGGGCTTCGGCAACTCGCTCGGCGGCCTCAACACCTTCTTCAACCTGCTCGCCTTCAAGCCGAAGGGGAAGGAAAGCTTCCTCTTCTACGCGCCCTGGGGGATCCACAACCTCAACACCGGCTACCTCCAGGATTCCAGCGGGCCGGTGCAGCGGGCGCTGGCGATGATCACCTGCAACGGGACCAACCTCGCGAAGGGCATCACGGCGAACTCGCCCTACCTGAAGACGATCATCGAAGCGGCCCGGGTCCCGCGGGCGAAAGAAATCCCGCCGATCCCGCCCGATCCGGCATCGCACACCCCCTACTTCTGCGGCCCGACCGCGGAACCCGAAGTCAAATGAGCAAGAAAGCGCCGAGCACAACCCAGCTGCTGGTGATCACCGGGTTCGCCTTCTCCTGCTTCGGGATCCTGCTCTTCATGTGGATCACCTTCGGCGGGCCGACCCCGTTCAAAGCGAAGCCGTACGAGATCAAGATCCCGTTCAACGAGGCGACCCAGCTCGCCCAGCAGTCCGACGTGCGGATCTCCGGCGTCTCGATCGGCAAAGTCCAGTCGATCGACGTCGCGCCGAACGGCAAGCAGGCGCTGGCGACGGTCGACATCGACGACAAGTACGGGCCGATCCCGCAGAACACGCGTGCGATCCTGCGGACCAAGACGCTGCTGGGAGAGACCTACATCGAACTGACGCCCGGCAGCAGCTCCGAACCCGCGCTCGAGGACGGCGGCACCCTGCCCGAGGCCAACATCGCCGAATCGGTCCAGCTCGACGAGATCTTCCGCACCTTCAACGCGCCGACCCGGGCTGCGTTCCAGGAATGGATGCGGAACGCGGCGATCGCGATCGAGGGGCGGGGTCAGGACCTCTCGGCCGCCTTCGGCCAGTTCGGCCCGACCCTGACCGAATTCGACAAGCTCTTCCGCGTCCTCGACTCCCAGGAGCTGGCGGTGCGGCAGCTGTTCCGCAACGGCGCCACCGCGCTGCAGGCCTTCCGCGGCCGCGAAGGCGCGCTCGCCGACCTGATCCAGAGCTCGAACGCGGTCTTCCAGACGACGGCGACCCGCGAACAGGACATCGAAGCCCTGTTCAAGGCGTTCCCCACCTTCCTCGACGAGTTCCGAACCACGCTCGACCGGCTCCGCACCTTCTCGGTCAACACCGACCCGCTGCTGCGGCAGCTGGTGCCGGCGGCCGAACAGCTCTCGCCGACCCTGATCGCGCTGGCCAAGTTCTCGCCCGAAGCCGAAGCCTTCTTCAAGGGCCTGCTGCCGGTGATCAACGAGTCCTCGAGCGGGTTCACTGCCTTCCGCAAGCTGTTCCGCGACCAGTTCCCGCCGCTCCTGCGCGCGACCCAACCGTTCATCCGCAACATCAACCCGCTGCTGACCGGGCTCGGCGAGTACAGGCGCGAGCTCGCCGCATCGATGGCCAACGTCGCCGCCGCGACCAACGCCGTCCACATCGGCTCGAACGAAAAGCAGGTCCACTACCTGCGGGTGATGGGGCCGTTCACGCCGGAGTCGCTGGCGACGCTGCCATCGCGCCGGACCACCAACCGGACCAACGCCTACATCCAGCCCGGCTCCTCGGAGAGGCTCGCCTCGGGGCTGCTCAGCTTCGACACCCGCCAGTGCGGCGGCTCGTTCTCGGCCTCGCTCAACCCGAAAACGCCGGAAGAAGAAGCCTTCAACGAACGGACCGAAGGCAAGGTCGACAAAGCGACCGACTTCTTCAACCGCCTCAAGCTCTACGCCTTCGCCAACCAGGAAAGCACGACCACGGTTCCGGCCCCCGGCTGCACCGCCCAGGTCCCGTTCGAACCGATCTTCGGCAACGGCCGCCCGCCGACCACCTATCAGCACACCTTCGAACAGGGCGGCTAGGGCCGCCCTCGCAGCGTGGCCAGGCCGAGGGGAACCCCGACCTCGGTGATCACCGCTGTCTGTCGAGAGGCGGCGTGCGGCTCGCCTCCGCGAGGAGCTCGTCCTGATCGCACAACGCGACCCCCGCCGCCACCTCCCGGACCTCGAGCGGACGCTCCATCGGCACCCCGCCCCGCAGACCCACGCGCGCGGCTCCTCCCAGGAATCCGGCCAGCAGGCCGGAGGTGTAGCCGCCCTGGGCGATCTGCTCGAAGCCGCGATAGCGCCGGTCGATGACGATCGTGCTCTCGGTTATCCGGCGAGCATAGACGGAGGGCGGCCCGCGGGCCGCCCTCCGTGACGCTCTCATCAGGCGGCCGAGGCCGCCACCCGGCTAGCCCTTCGGCGTGCAGGGCACGACGACCGAGCCTTTGAGCTTGTCGCCGTTGCTGAAGCTGACTTCACCTTCGCCGAACAGGCTGCCCGTCGGGCATTTGGCGAGGAAGTAGCTGTGCTTCTTCCCCTTGTAGGTGAAGATTTTCTTGTTGGTGATTTCGAAATTCGTCAGCGAGCCGGAACCGCCCGCGACGACCGGGATCTTCGAGTCGAGGTGCATCCCGTATTTGCCTTTGTGCTCTTTGGTGACGTAGACCTTGGTGATGAAGGCCGTCGGCGCCGGCACGTTGGCGTAGACGTGGACGAGGATCAGCGTTTTGCCGCCCTTGGTCCCGCCGTTGAAGACGAGCAGGGGGCCTTTCGCGTTGAATGGGGCCTGTTCCGGGAATTCGACCTGGGCGGTTGCCGAGCCCTGGCCGATCAACGAGTTCTTGCAGGCCGCCTTCGCCTGCGCGGTCGGCCGCGCCTCGAGCTGACCCGCCTTGCAGACCGGGAGGCCCTTGGTGTCGAGCGCCCCGTTCTTGTCGATGTCGGCAGAGAAGGTCTTCGCCGCCGGCGGGTGTGTGCCGTCTTTGGTCGAGATGTTGGCGCTGATCTTGAACGTGATCGGCGCGAGTTCCTTCTTCGGCAGCGCCTTCGGGGTGATGGAGCTGTCGAATTTGAGCACCAGGTTGCCGAAGCTGACGACCACCGGTTTCGCCACCGAAACGCCGGCGAACGCGATCGCTGCCACGGCACCCAGGGCGAGTGTCCACATCAAGCGCTTGCGCATATACCTCTCAATCTCCTTTTCAGATGCCGGAGCCAGCAATGCGCCGGCCGTAGAGCCTCTTGTCTCTACCCCTCCACCGGCCAAACTAACAGGCTCTGATCGATTGAGTAAACCCCCGCCGAGCGGCAAAAGAGCGGCTTAACAGGCCGGATCAGGGCTCTCTCATCGCGAGCCGGACCCGCTCGCGCTCCTGTTCGGCTCGCTCCGAGCCAAGGAACGGGAGCGTTATCCAGAACATCAGGTCCGGCAGCCGGGTCGGCAGGCGCGAGGCGGCGCCATGCAGGATCTCGCTGTAGAGGAGCTCATTGATGCCGCCGGCGAGCGAGAGCGAGGTGATGCCGGGCAGCTCGACCGTCGTCTCGGCCCGGCCGGCGTCGATGAAGCCGGTGAACTGGCGCAGAGCGGCGTCGCGGCGGGCGAGCGCCTTCGGCCCGGCGGCGAGCACCTCGACGATCGCGAACCTGGCCTCGTCGGGGTGCTCGGAAAGGTGCTCGAGGAGCGCCCCGAGCCCGGCCGCGACGCGCTCCGCCCAGGGCGCCCCCGGCTTCGACTCGAAGCCGCGGGCGGTGTCGCCGAGCAGGTTGCCGAGGAGGACGTCGTAGGCGGCGAGGAAGCAGTCCTCCTTGCTGGTGAACAGTTCGTAGAAGGTCTTGCGCGATACGCCGGCGACTTCGATCACGTCGACGACCCTCGTCTCGGGGTAGCCGCGCTCGGCGACGACCTCGATCATCGCCTGGATGATGCGCTGCCGCTGGGATTCGGTCACCGCCTCCCGCGGTAGCCCGTGACGCCCCCTTGGCAGTCGCTCGCCCGTTCTGGCTGCGCGTCTACCGGAAGCCACCCATAGAGGGTAATTCAGGCGGCGCGAAGTCCCAACTCATCGCCGATCCAGACGACCTGGTCGCGGTCGGGCCCGACGCCGACGAGGCGGATCGGGACGCCGACGAACTCGGCGATGTAGTCGAGGTAGGCCAGCGCCTGCGGGGGCAGATCGGCTTCGCTGCGGCACTCCGCGAGATCGGCCTGGAACCCCGGCAGGTCCTCGTACTCGGGCTCCGCCGAGTGGAGGATCGACTGGTGATAGGGGAAGTTCTCGAACACCGCGCCCTCGCTCGACCGGTAGCGGACGGCGACCCGCAGCGGGTCGAGGCCGCTGAGGACGTCGAGCTTGGTGATCGTCAGCGCGCTCATCCGGTTGAGGCGGACCGCGTAGCGAAGCGCGACCAGGTCGATCCAGCCGCAGCGCCGCTCGCGCCCGGTCGTCGTCCCGTACTCGTGGCCTCGCACGAGCATGTGGCGCCCGTCGTCGTCTCCGAGCTCGGTCGGGAACGGGCCGGCGCCGACCCGGGTCGTGTAGGCCTTCGCCACACCCCAGACCTCGTCGATGTCGGTCGGCCCGACGCCGGCGCCGACCGTCGCCGCGCCGGCGATCGGGTTCGAGGAGGTGACGAACGGATAGGTCCCGTGGTCGAGATCGAGCAGCGTCGCCTGAGCCCCCTCGAAGAGCACCGTGCCGCCGTTGTCGAGGACGTCCCAGCAGAGGCGCGAGGAGTCGGCGATGTGGGGCTCGAGCCGGTGGCCGAAGTTGACGTGTTCCTCGGTCATCGTGTGCAGGTCGAGCCGCGGATCGGGGGCATCCTCGTAGCCGATCGGGAGATCCTTCGCTTCCTCGCCCGCCTCGCGGCGCAGTTTGCGGCGCCGGACCGAGAGTTCGCGCAGCGCCTGCTGCTTGGAGGCAAGCGCGGCCCTGATCTTCGTCCGCAGGATCTTCTCGTCGAGCAGGTCCTGGACCCGGATCCCGAGCCGCAGCGCCTTGTCCGCGTAGCAGGGGCCGATCCCGCGCCGCGTGGTGCCGATCGAGTACTTCCCGAGTTTCACCTCCCCCGCGGTGTCGAGCAACACGTGGTAGGGCATGATCAGGTGGGCGTTGGCGGAGACCTTGAGGTTGCCGACGTCGATCCCGCGCCGCTTGAGCCCGTCGATCTCGGCGAGCAGGATGCTTGGGTCGAGGACGACGCCGTTGCCGATCACGCACGTCTTCTCCGGGTAGAGGATCCCGGAGGGGATCAGGTGGAACTTGAACTCATCGCCGTCGCGGACGATCGTGTGGCCGGCGTTGTTGCCGCCCTGGAACCGGACGATCATCTCGGCGCGCTCGGCGAGCAGGTCGGTGACCTTGCCCTTTCCCTCGTCGCCCCACTGGGCCCCGACTATGACTACTCCCGGCACGACAACCCCTCCTGCTTCGCTCGCTGCGCGAAGGACCGGATATGGACGCTTGCTCGCTCCGCACTCATGGGCAACCGGGGATTGTGCCTGGTATCAGGCGACCTTGCCGTAGCGGCGGTCGTCGCCGAAGAGCGGCACCTCGTCGCACATCTGCGTCAGCCTCGAGACCGTCCGGGCGCCGATCTGAAGCTCGAGCTCCTCGTGGGGCAGGTTGGTCGTGACCAGCACCGAGCGCTGCGTCTCGTAGCGCTCGTTGATCAGCGCGTAGAGCTGCTCGAGGACCCAGTCGGAGCGCTTCTCGGCGCCGAGGTCGTCGACGTGAAGGAGGTCGACCGAGGTCAGCCGCTCGAAGAAGGAGAGGTAGGAGTCGCCGCCGGGCGCGGACTCGAAGGTGCGCCGGATCCTGGCGAGCAGCTTCGGCAACGAGTAGATCGCGACCGTCCGCCCGGCCTCGATCGCGGTCTTCGAGACCAGCATCGCGAGCGTCGTCTTGCCGGTCCCGGTGTCGCCGAACAGCCAGAGGCCGCGGCCCTCGTCGAGGCGCTCGTCGAGCTCCTCGACGTAGGCGCGGATCTCGCCCACCGCCGCGCGCGTCGAGAGGTCGCGCTCCATGTCGCTGACCGGCGGGCGGTCGAACGAGACGCCGCGATAGCGCGGCGGGATCACCGCCGCCACACCCCGGCTGCGCCCGCGACGCAGCCGCTGCTCGCGGCACTCGCAGGGGCGGGCGAGGTCCTCTGGGCCGAGGATCCACCCCGACCCGTCGCAGACACCGAGCGGGCAGGCCCGCTCCGGGAGAGCGCCGACCGTCATCAGAAGTCCGGCCCGGCCGCCGCCAGGTCGTCCATCGGGGGTCCTTCGCCGGCCGGCTGCTCGATCGGCCGCTCATGGCTCGAGTGGTCGGCGAACTTCGGAAAGCGGTCGATGAACACCAGCCGCGGCGTCCCGATCGGGCCGTTGCGGTGCTTGGCGACGATCACCTCCGCCAGGCCGTCGTCCTCGTAATCGGGGTCGTTGCGGTGGTAGTAGTCCTCGCGGTAGAGGAAGGCGACGAGGTCGGCGTCCTGCTCGATCGACCCGCTCTCGCGCAGGTCGGAGAGCTGCGGCCGCGGCGGCGTGCGCTGCTCGGGGGCCCGCGAGAGCTGCGAGATCGCGAGGACCGGCACGTCGAGCTCGCGGGCGAGGATCTTCAGGCCGCGGCTCATCTGGGCGACCTGCTCGACCCGGTTGGCGCGGGGGTCGTCGGAGCGCATCAGCTGCAGGTAGTCGACGATCACCAGTCCGAGGCCGCCCTTGTCCTGCTCCTGGGTGTGGAGCCTCCTTGCCTTCGCCCGCAGGTCGAGGATGCCGAGGTCGGAGGAATCGTCGAACCAGAGCGGCGCCTCCTCGAGTTCGTTGCAGGCCCGCACCACCTGCGGCCAGTCCTTCTGCGCGACCTGGCCCTTGCGGAGCTTGTCGCCGGGGATCCGCGCCCGGCAGGCGATGAACCGTTGCGCGAGCTCGACCTCGGACATCTCGAGCGAGAAGAAGCCGACCGGGAGGCCCTTCTTGACGGCGACGTTTTCGGCGATGTTGGCGACCAGCGCTGACTTCCCCATCGCCGGCCGTGCGGCGACGATGATCAGGTTGCCGGGCTGGAAGCCGCCGGTGATCGCGTCGATGTCCTTGAAGCCCGACGGGGTCCCGGTCAGCTCCGCGTCGCCGGTCGAGAGCTTCTCGAGCCGGTCGACCTCGTCGTGGAGGATCTCCGAGAGCATCCGGAAATCGCCCGCCTGCTCCCTGTGGGCGACTTCGAACAGCAGCTTCTCGGCCCGCTCGGAGAGCTCGCGCGGCTCGCCGTCGCGCTCGTTCACCCACGATTGGATCTCCTGGCCCGCGCCGAGCAGCCGCCTCAACAGCGAGTTCTGCTGGACGATCTCGGCGTAATGGCGCGCGTTGCCCGCGGCGGGCACCTTCGCCGCGAGCTCGGAGATGTAGTGCCTGCCGCCCGCCGCGTCGATCTCGTTGCGCTGGACCAGCCCCTCGCCGACGCTGAGCTCGTCGATCGGCTTCGACGCCGCATGGAGGTCGTGGATGCAGCGGAAGATCACCGCGTGCTTGTCGAGGTAGAAGTCCTCGGCGGTCAGCTTGACGTCGACGAAGACGCGGTTCAGCGCCGGCTCGGAGACGAGCATCGCCCCGAGCACGGATTCCTCGGCCTCGATGTTCTGCGGCGGGACGTGGGCTGTGGGCGGCTGCGGCATCGAGGTCAAGTTAAGGAGGGGTCGCGGCGGCAAAAGTCGCCCCCGTTCGGCTCCCTCGCCAAGCAAACCAAAGCCCGGCTGCGCACACGGCAGTGTCCCTGCAACGCGCGGCGAAAAGATCTCGGCCGCTCAGCAGGGGAGGGTGGCGTGCGCCGGCGGCGGGATCTGGCCGGCGATCTCCTGGCGCCGCTCACCGCGCCGCAGCATCCGCAGGGTGAGGATCGCGATGCTGAGGATCGCGGTCGCGCCGAGGCTGAGCTGGACGCTGAGCAGGCCCTGGCGGGTCCAGTAGACGTCGCGGAGGTCGAGCAGGAGCGCCGCCTCGTCGAAGGTCAAGCCCATCCCTGCCCCCATCGGGAATGCGAGCGCCTCCTCGAGCGCGTCGTCCTCGGTCAGCATCGCGACCGTGCCGGAGCCGAAGGCGAGCAGGATCCCGGGGACGAAGTGGTGGATGTGGCGCTCGCCGACCCGGATATCGCGGAACGGGCGCCAGCTCCTGCGGACCCCGAGGGTCGAGAGCCGGATCAGCGCGAACGAGCTGAGGAAGCCGGCGAGAAGGTTGAAGAGGATCGTCTCGCTGCGAGGGGTCTCGGCGTAGCCGCTGACCGCGACCCCGACCGTGTCGAGGGCCGCCGCCGGCGCCGCTTCGACCAGGCTCTCGCCGTCCTCGGGGGCGTGGGAGCGGCGGTTGAGCATCCGCCCGAACTGGCTCGCCAGGACGGTTGCGGCGCCGCCGAGCGCGACGACGGCGAGACCGAGGGTCGCCCGCTCGGACCTGGCCCAGCCGAGGCGCGTCCTCGCCCGGGCGCGACGAGTGATCCGGGTCGGGAGCCGGCGCTTGCCCACCGGCTCAATCTAGGCCGCCGCCCGGCGGCAGAGCCTAGCGTCCCGACACTAGGTTTCCTCGGCGACGATCGTCTTGACCGACGCGACCGAGCCGTCGGCCAGCTCGATCTCGACCATGTGGGTCCCGACCTCGCGGATCGGCTGCTCGAGCATCACCTGGTGGCGGTCGAAGCGCAGGTTGCGCGCCTCGGCGATCGCATCGACGATCTCCTTCGGGCCGACCGAGCCGAACAGCTTGCCGTCCTCGCCGGCGCGCTGGTGGATCGTGAGGACGGTCTTCGAGAGGAGCGAGGCCGCGCGCTCTTCGCGCTCGGCGCGGGCCTGTTCGGCCCGTTCGGCCGCCGCCTGGCGCCGCTGCGCCTCCTCGAGCGCGCCCGGTGTGGCCGGAATCGCGAGCTTGCGCGGGATCAGGTAGTTCCGCAGGTATCCGGGCGAGACGTCGACCGGCTCACCGCGCTGGCCGAGGCTCTCGACGTCCTCGAGGAGGATCGCCTGCGGCATCGCTCAGCGCTCCCCGACGTAGGGAAGGAGCGCGATCTCGCGGGCCCGCTTGACCGCGACCGAGAGCTGGCGCTGGTGCTTGCGGGAGAGCCCGGTGACCCGGCGGCCCCTGGTCTTTCCCTTGTCGGAGAGGAAGCGGCGGAGCAGGTTGAGGTCCTTGTAGTCGACCGCGGCGGAGTTGATCCGCGTGTATTTGCGCGGGCGAACGCGCTCCATTCCGCGCCGGCCGCGGCGCGGGCCGGCCTGTGCTGTCTCTCTCGTTCGAGGCATTTGCGGCCCGGGATGCTACAGACCCGAGGATCCGGCCGCGGGTGGCTCGACCCCGGACGGTGACGCCTGCTCGCTCGGCGCTAGAAAGGTATGTCGTCGTCTCCGCCGCCGCCCCCGCCGGCCGGGGTGCCCTCGTAGTCGGAGGTGTCGGCGGGAACGTCGCTGCTCGGCGTGAAGCCGTTGCCGTTGCCGCCGCCGGAGCCGTCGCGCGAGCCGAGGAACTGGACCGAGTTGGCGATGATGCTGACCGCCTGCCTTTTGCCGCTCCCGTCCTTGGCCTCCCACTCGCGCCAGTCGAGACGACCTTCGACGGCGACCGGCCTGCCCTTCGAGAGGTAGTTGGCGCAGTTCTCCCCCTGCGCGCCCCATACGGTGACGTCGAAGTAGTTCGGCTTGTCCTCCCACTCACCGGTCTGGCCGTTCTTGCGGCGGCTGTTGACGGCGACCCGGAGATCGCAGACCGGGGTTCCGCCGCCGGTGCTGCGCAGGTCGGGATCGCGGGTCAGGTTGCCCGTGATGACTACGACGTTGATGTTCGAAGCTGCCACGACTCTCACTCCTCGATATTCGCTTGACGGATCCCAGTCTAAGAGGGCGAACGGCGGCCGCTCTCCCCCTGTGGAGGCGATTCGCGGAAAGAGCGGAGTGGCTACTCGCCGTCGCCGTCGCCGGAGGCCTCGGGCGCCGCATCGCCCTCGGCGGGCGCAGGCTCCTCGGCGGCCGGCTCCCCGGCCGCCTCCGGTGCGGCCTGGGTGGGGGCGGGGGGTCCCGTTTCGGCGGCCGGCGCCGGCGGCCGCGGAGCCCGGGGCGGTGCCGGCGGCCGCTCGCGCGAGGAGTCCGGGCCCGGGGCGGCCGTCGCCGGCGGGACCATCACCGGAGCGTCGGGATCGACCTTGAAGATCCGGAAGCGGAGCACTCCGTCGGTGATCTTGAGGTTGTGGTCGAGCTCCTGGAGCAGATCGGGGGTCGCCTCGAACCGGAACCAGCGGTAGTCGGCCTCGGTCCGCTGCGAGATCTCGTAGGCGAGCTTGCGCAGGCCCCAGTTGTTCTCATGCCTCAGCGTTCCGCCGCCCTCGATCTGCGCTTTCGCCTGTTGGGCGAGCGCATCGCGGGACGGCGAGTCCTGCCCCGCGTCCAGCATCAGAACCAGCTCGTATTCGCGTGTTGCTGCCAAAAGCGGCGATGGACTATAGCCAGCGACCACCGTCAGCGCGGCGCGAACTCCATCGACCCGTCGTCGGGCTGCTCGGGTGCGACGGGTGCTTCCGAGACCGGTTCCGGCACCACCACCGGAGGAGTAGGAGCCCGGCGTGCGGGGATCGACACAGGTTCAGGTACAGGCGGCGGGGTGGCGGGCGGGTCCTGTCCTCGGGGGGCGGGCCCGGGCTTGCGCTTCGACCTTCCTCGGGCAGAGGGGCTCTTCGGAGGGTGGCTCGAAGCCTCGCCCTCGGAAGGCTTCGCGCTGCGCCGGACCGCACCCCCCGACACCACCCGCCCGAGACCCCGTCTCGATGCCGCTGGCGCGGGACGAGGCCGCCCCCTCTCTCGCCGAGCCCGTGGCAGGCCCGGATCCGGCCGCGGTGGCGATCCGTCGACGCCGAACAGGCCGACGTCGGGAGGCAGGGGCGGTGGGTCGGGGGGCGCGAGCAGGCCCGGCAACACCTGCAGCGCCAGCAGGGCAGCGAGGATCGCAGCGCTGAGCTTCGCCGCGGCCGGCCAGCGGACCCGGATCCCCATCCGGTCTCAAGGGCCCGGCGCTCGAGCCTCGCCCCCGGTTAGGCGACCGTCTCGCGAAGCTCCGAGATGTCGTGAAGCTGGGCGTCGACCCAGTCGCCGGGGTTGCGCGAGTAGATGATCTCCTTCAGGTGCTGGGCACGGACCCGGCGCTCCTCCGGGTCCATGGTCAGCGCCCGGTAGATCGCGTCGGCCTGCTCCTGGATGTCGAACGGGTTGACCGAGAGGGCGCAGTCGGCGAGCTCCTCGTGGGAGCCGGTGTTCTCGGAGAGCATCAGGACCCCGTCGCGGGTGTTCACCGCCGGCGCCTCCTTCGCCACCAGGTTCATCCCGTCGAAGATCGAGTTGACCATCAGCAGGTCGAAGTGCTTGTAACGGGCGACCGCCTCGGGGAAGTTCTCGTAGATCTTGAGGTCGATCGGCATCCAGTCCGTCGTGCCGTGCCTGTGGTTGACGACGGCGACGAGGGCCTCGATCCGCTCCAGGTACTCGGCGTACTCGGGGACGTCCTGGCGC
>DATBHH010000110.1:0-6843 GCA_036557525.1 Solirubrobacterales bacterium
ACGAGGAGGACGATCAGGCCCTTGAAGATGAAGAAGGCCGAGCGCAGCGGGGTCAGGAACGAGGAGCCGCCGACCCGCTCGAGCATCCGCACCGGCACCTCCTCGACCCGCAGGCCCTCGCGGACGGCCAGCTGGAGCGACTCGATCTCGGCGAAGTCCGGCGAGTAGTTCTCGCTGAACAGCTCCATCACCCGGCGGTTCGCCGCCCGCATCCCGCTCGTCGTGTCGGTGAAGCGCTGGCGGGTCGCGAGGGTGAGGAAGAAGCGGAACACGCTGGTCCCGATCCGGCGCGAGATCGTCGGCCGGTAGTCGTCGCTCTCGGCCTGCCCCGGGTCCCGGTAGCGGGACCCGATCACGAGGTCGGCGCGGTCGGCGCGGACCTCGTCGAGCAGGCGCGCCACCTCGGCCGGCGGGTGCTGGCCGTCGGCGTCGAGGTGGGCGCAGAGGTCGTATCCCTCGCGCAGCGCGTAGAGATACCCGGTTTGGAGCGCCGCGCCGAGGCCCTGGTTGAAGGGCAGCGAGGCGACCACCGCGCCGGCCGCGCGGGCGACATCCGCGGTGTCGTCGGCGGAGCCGTCGTCGACGACGAGGACGTCCGCGTCCGGGATCTGCTCGCGCACGCCGGCGATCACCGTGCCGACCGTGTCCTCCTCATTCCAGGCGGGGATGAAAACCAGGGTCCGCATCAGGCTCCGATTCTCCCATGCAGGTGGGGCGGCATTGTGTTAGTAAACCTTCATGAAGGGAATCGGGATGCGCCTCTGGCTGGGAGGAGCGTTCGCCGCGGTGAGCCTGATAACCGCGGCCGCGGTCTACCTGCTCGGGGACCGACCGAAGGCGGTCCTGCTCGCGGTCGCCCTCGGCACCCTCGCCGGCTTCCTGATCGCGGTCGGCATCTCGCACCGGGTCGTGCGCCTCTCCCGCGCCGCGGGGGAGATGGCGGCCGGCAGCTTCGACGTGCCGCTCGAGGACGGCGGACGCGACGAGATCGGCGACCTCGCCCGCGCGTTGGAGTCGATGCGCGACTCGCTCAAAGAGAGCTTCGGGGTGCTCACCGCCGACCGCAACAAGTTGCAGGCGATCTTCGACGGGCTGACCGACGTCGTCGTCGTCGTCGACCAGGACGGGCCGCTGCGGTTCTCGAACAGCGCCTCCGAGGGCCTGCTGGAGTCCAACGGGCTGCTTCCCGAGGCGATGCTCCCGCACGTCAGCCGGGCGGCGGAGCTCGGGTTCGCCGCCCACCCGGCGCTGCGGATCGGCGACCGGGCGTACGCGATGACGGCCCGCGCGCTGCCGGACGAGCGGGCGGTCCTGATCGTCGCCCGCGACCGGACCGACGAGATGCGCCGCGAGCTCGCTGAAGCCGACTTCATCTCCAACGCGGCGCACGAGCTGCGCAACCCGCTGGCCGGGATCTCGAGTGCGATCGAGGTCCTCCAGGAGGGGGCCAAGGACGACCCGAAGGCACTCGACCACTTCCTCGGCCACCTCGCCGAGGACACCGAGCGGATGAACCGGCTGACCCGCTCGCTGCTGACCCTCGCCCGGGTCGAGTCGGTCGGGCCGGGGGAAACGGAGATCGTCGACGTCTCGGCGGCGATCCGCGACGTCGTCGAGGCGGTCGAGCCGCCGCGCCACGTCGAGCTGCTGGTCGAGATCGAGCCCGATCTCGCCGCCGAGGGCGACCCGACGCTGCTGCGCCAGGTGATGATCGGGCTGCTGACCAACGCGTTCAAGAACACCCCGCCGCCCGGGACCGTTACCGTTCGCGGCCGCCGTGATGGAGAGCGGGGAGTGGAACTGGCGGTGATCGACACCGGGTCCGGGATACCGGAGGAGGAGATCGACCGCGTCTTCGAGCGCTTCTACCGTCGCTCCGAGACTCGGAAGCACGAGGGCTTCGGCCTCGGCTTGGCGATCGCCAGGCGCATGGTCGACGTGATGGGCGGCGAGATCGGCGCCCGCTCCGTCGAGGGGCGGGGCAGCACCTTCTGGGTCCGGCTCCCGCTGGCCCAGCCGAGCCCGACACCGGTGGCATGAGGAGTTGAGATGAGCAGCGGCCACATACTGATCGCCGACGACGAGCCCTCGGTCCGCGACTCCGTCGGCTATGCGCTCGCCCAGGAGGGGTTCGAGGTCACTCCCGCCGCCGACGGGGACGAGGCGGTCGCCAGGCTCGGCGACGGCATTCCCTACGACCTGCTGATCCTCGACATCATGATGCCCGGGCCGAGCGGCCTCGACATCTGCCGCGACGTCCGCTCGCGCAGCGCGGTGCCGATCATCGTCCTCACCGCCAAGGACGCCGAGGTCGACAAGGTGGTCGGGCTCGAGGTCGGGGCCGACGACTACGTGACCAAGCCCTTCTCGGTGCGCGAGCTGCTCGGGCGGGTCCGCGCCCAGCTCCGCCGTCGGGAGCTCGACCGGGCGCCGCTGCCGCAGGCAGCGCGGATCGAATCCGGCCCGGTCGCGATCGACCTCGTCCGCCACGTGGCCACGGTCCGCGAGGTCCCGGTCAACCTCACCCGATCCGAGTTCCAGCTGCTGCGGCTGCTGGTCGCCCACCCCGGCGAGGTTTTCGCCCGGCGCCAGATCATGGAGGAGCTCTGGCAGACCGAATTCGACGGCGACGAGCGGGCCTGTGACGTTCACATCTCGAACCTGCGCCAGAAGGTCGAGCGCGACCCTCAGAATCCGGAGCTGGTGGTCACAGTGAGGGGCGTCGGCTACAAGTTCGCCAGCCCCTAGCCTCGGTTCCGGGCGTACCGGTATGTTTAGTAACTGTTGGGCTCGGGGCGGCCGGAGTACCCGAGTTTTCCGCACCGTCAAGCCGTTTGCGGGCCGACTCCGGCCGGGTCGGCGATTCTCGCCGACGCTGTTTCTTGACAATGCAGTCCGGCTGTGTTCTCATCACCGACGTCTTTGGGCCGGCATCCTCAGGGGAGACGGCTCCGAGGCAGGGTCCCAGTCAGGCCAATTTCAAGGCCGGCGGTGCCGGGATTTCCCACCAGCACCGTGAAGGATCCGCCGGGGTCGCATTCCCACGACACCGGCAAGAAGCAAGCGGCACAACCCGGGCCGGCCAACCTCACCGCTTGGCCCGGGAGTGACCGCTGTTGCTCGGCGCCTCAGTGCCGCGGCCCGCGGCCGTCGCCATTGGCGACCTCGGCCGCGGCCTCGGCGCCGATGAACGGCGAGAGCGCGATGTAGGAGGCGAGTGGTGCGATCTCCGGCATCGCCTGCGGGCCCTTGCTGACGATCACCCGGTAGAAGAGGCCCCAGACCGCGCCGATGATCGCGTCGGCGACGAACAGCTCGACATCGGGATTGAGCACGAAGCCGGGCTTCATCAGGACGCGCATCTGCTCGATCGAGCGGTCGCGCTGGGCAAGCGCCTTCGGCCCGGCGGCGGCGGTCTCGACCGCGGCGAGACGGGCGAACTCGGGCTCGGTCGCGCTGAAGAAGCAGAGCGCGCCGAATCCCGCCCGCAGGGCATGAGGCCAGTCGGGCGAGCGGCGCGCCGACGGCAGGATCACCGCCATCGCCTGTGCCGCCGCGGAGTCGAGCGTCGCCAGCAGCGCCGCTTCCTTGTCCTCGAAGTTCGCGTAGAAGGTCGCCTGCGACATCTGCGCCTTGGCGGCGATCTCGGCGATCGTCACCGCCGGGTAGCCGCGCTCGCCGGCGACCGCGGCGAAGGCGCGGATGATCCGCTCGGGCTGGCTGTAGGCCGCGAATGCCGGGGGATAGCTCTGGATTTCGCGCGGGTGCCGCCCGGTGAGGCGGAGGGGGATCGGCGGGCGCTCGTAGCTGATCGCCCAGTCCATCAGGTGGTCGGCGAGGTCGGGCAGCTTGTCCTCTTCTCCGCGCCGGAGGTGGACCTGGAGGATGAACTGGGCGCCGCCGAGCAGCGCCCTGAGCATCTCGGGCGGCAGTTCCTCGCGGCCGTTGATCTCGGCGAGCGCCGGGCCGATGACGTCGGCGAACCGCGTCATCGACCTTTCCAGCGCCTCATGTCCCGGGGGCCCGAGGTCGTAAGGATGGTTGAAGCAGAGGTCCGCGGCCGCCGGCTGGGCGACAACGGACTCGAACATCGCCCGCAGGCCCCGACGGGCCCGCTCCTCGAGGGTCCCCTCGCCTTCGAGCTCGGTGCTGACGATCGCCATGGCGAGGTCGTGGAGCGCGTCGAAGGTCGCGAGGAAGCAGTCCTCCTTGTCGCGGAACAGGTCGTAGAAGGAGCTGCGTGAGACTCCCGACAGCTCGAGGAGGTCGCCGACGGTGGTCGCGGCGTATCCCTTGTCGGCGACGGAGGCCACCATCGCCCCATAGAGGCGCTCGAGTTGATTCCGCGCCCCCTCCTCGCGCGAGTGCTGGGGGCCGGGTCGCAGCATCCGTTCGCGAAGGCGCTCCGCATTGCCCCAGGGCGTGCGGTCGGCGTCGATCCGCCCTTCACCCGAAGCCCGGCCGCTGCTCTCCTCACGCGCCTCAGACATCGCGCTCGCAGTCTCCCCCCCAAGAAACACGATGTCAATCGGCACCGGTATTTCACCGTTGGGATCGACGATCCCAGCGGTACCGCATACTCAGACAAAAGTACCTCCGTGTCCGCCGCTGCAACAACGCGGATCTACGCGATTTACAGGGAAAAGGTCTTTCGAATTGTTCGAGGTCCCTGGCCGTTCCGGTACTGCTGCTTGACACAGCAGTCCGAATATGTTCTTATCCCCGCCGTCTGCGAACCACGGTGTTTCGTTCCGTGGACGTAGCACAGGGGGCCACCGTAGGGGTGGCAACAGGAAGGACAGGAAAAGGGATAGAGCCGTGCTGCTCTGGCAGGAGAGACCCGATGGGTTTCCGGGGAGAGCGGCAGGGGAACATGAGATGAGGGGAGAGCGAGTGAGAGACGCGGGAACGCGGTTCGCGGGATCGACTCAGCCTGCCGGCGCCTTGGCCCGGCTGCTTCTGGGTGGTTCCTCCCGTGATCCCTCGCCCGGGGCTTTCTCCAACGGGATTGGTGCGCCCGCGCTCGCACGGCTCAAGGTGGTCGCCCTGGCCCTGGCCCTCAGCGCCCTCGGGTCACTGTTGATCGCCTCCTCCGCCGGGGCCGGGACGATCCACCAGTTCGAAAAAGGCTTCAAACTCACCGGCGCCAACACCTACCCGGGTCCGATCGCGATCGACGAAGAAGCGGAACTCCTCTACGCGGTCGACATGAACCAGGGCAAATTCCAGAGGTTCGACCTCGAAGGCAATCCGGTCAACTGGCCAGGGCTCCCCGGTCCGAACGAGAAACAGACCGTTCACTTCGAAGGCGCATGGGCCTTCAGCAACACCTTCACCCTCACCTGCCCGAATTCCGAAACCACCGCCGCGATCGAATGGAGCAGCGAACCCCCGGTCCTCCAGGCCAACATAAAAGGGGCGCTCGAATCCAAGTGCGGCGGCACCTTCTCGGTCGAAAGCGGCCCCTTCAACCCTGTTGTCGAATTCAAGGGAACATTCGCCGAATCGGACCAGCCGAAAATGATCTGCACCAAAGTCAGTGGTTCCGGGACCTGCGAAATCCAAAACGAACAGAACGGCGCGTCAGGAACCAACGCGCTCCCCGTGAGCTGCGGGAATTTCCAGTGCAGCGAGATGGCCGTCGACAACTCCGGTGGGCCGAACCAGGGCGTCATCTACATCGGCTCGGGCAACCAGGGCAATCGGGTGCAGGTCTATCTGCCAGATGGAACCAATGTCGGCCCGATCACAAACGTCCCGGGTGACACCCAGTACGGCAACGAGGCGCCGTGCGGAATCGCGGTCGACGACGAAGGCAACCTCTATGTCACGCACATGGAAGGCCAGATTGCCTACACGTTCATCGATCGCTATGCGCCGCTCGAATGGGCGAGCCATCACCAGCAGACCGTTCCGGCGACCGGGACGATTCGCCCACTCGATTTCAACAGCCCATGCCGGACGGCGGTCGACTCGACCAAGTCGCTGGTGGTCAGCTCGGGAACGGAAACGGGCACGCTCCATCGCATCGCCCCGAACTCGTTCGGACCGCCCGCGCCGCCGTACACCGCGGGAACCAGCACGTCGATCATCACCGGCGCCCGCCAGCCTGCGGTCGACAGCTCCAACGACGACGTCTACGTAGCTCTCAGCGGCAAGATCGCCCGATTCGACTCCTCCGACTCCCCGATTGAGGAATTCGGCGCCGGAGAACTCAACAACGAACTCGGTGGGCTTGCAGTCGACGCTCAGACCGGGAAGGTCTATGTGACGGACGGACGGTTCAGCGGCCCCCGCGAAATCAAGATCTTCAAACCGATCCTGGTCCCCGATGCGGCGACCCAGGACGCGACCGGCGTCCTGCACTCCGAAGCGGTGCTCCACGGCCACGTCGATCCCGCCGGCGCCGGCGAAATCACGGGCTGCGAATTCCAGTACGTCAAAGACAGCCTCTGGAACTCGAGCAAATTCACAAGCGCAACCTCGGTACCGTGCGAACCGGCGGCGCCGTTCACGTCACCGGCAGACGTTCACGTCGATCTCAGCGGCCTGCCGATTGAGGAAGGCTTCCACTACAGACTGCGGGCGACAAACGCCAACGGCACCGCGACGGGTTCCGAAAAGACCTTCAAGACGCGAGCCGTGCTGAGCATCAAGACGGAAACCGCCACCAATGTCGCGCCCCGCAGCGCAACCCTGAACGGGTCGTTCACCGGCGAGGGCATTCCGACCGAATACTTCTACAAGTGGGGAGAAAACGCGGGTTACGGAAACGTCACCCCGACGCAGACCCTCCCCTCGCCGTCGGGGGCAACCCAAGCTCCTCAAGCCCTGTCGGGCCTC
>DATBHH010000111.1:0-4901 GCA_036557525.1 Solirubrobacterales bacterium
TCCTCGGCCCCGACGGCGTCGGCGAGACCCAGCTCGCGCAGAGCCCCGGGCGCCAGCTCGGTCCCGCCGCAGCGCCCCACCGAGTCGACCGGGACCCCGATCAGAACCAGCTCGTCCATCGGCCCAGGTTAGGCGTCAGCCTAGGCGGGCCGCACGTTCACCGATGCAGAGGCGATCAGCAGCCTTGCCGTCGACGACCTCGACCGGGCGACATCCTCTCGGTGTTGTCGCGGCCGTAGTAGTCTCGCGCCCGGTGCGACCAGGCGAACAGAAGCCGACCGAGGGCGAGGTGATGTACGGCGCCCGGTGGCTGACCAAGGACGCCCCCGACCGAGAGTTCCCGGACAGCTGGATGTCGGCGCTGGACGCGATGCGCCTCGTCTTCGAGGAACTCGCGCTCGAGGGGGATCCGCAGCGCAACCTGGCGACGTTCGTCACCACCTGGATGGAGCCCGAGGCCCAGCGCCTGATCGCCGAGAACCTCCATCGCAACTTCATCGACCACGCCGAGTACCCGATCTCGGCCGAGATCGAGCAGCGCTGCGTCCGGATGCTCGCCGACCTCTTCAACGCCCCCGGCGAGACGACCGGGTGTCGGACCCAGGGCTCCTCGGAGGCGATCATGCTCGGAGCCCTCTCGCTGAAGTGGAAATGGCGGAAGCGCCAGGAGTCGGCGGGCAAGCCGACGGACTCCCCGAACCTGGTCTTCGGCGGCGACGTCCACGTCGTCTGGGAGAAGTTCTGCCGCTACTTCGACGTCGAGCCGCGGATCGTGCCGCTACAGGAGGGCAAGTACACGATCGGGCCCGAAGATGTGGAGCCGCACATCGACGAGAACACGATCGGCGTCGCCGCCGTCCTCGGAACCACCTTCACCGGCCACCGCGACGACATCGCCGGGATCAACGACCTGCTGCTCGATCTGCGGGAGAAGAAGGGCATCGACGTGCCGATGCACGTCGATGCCGCCAGCGGCGGCTTCGTCTGGCCCTTCATCTATCCCCACACCGAGTGGGACTTCCGGCTCGAGCAGGTCCGCTCGATCAACGTCTCGGGGCACAAGTTCGGCCTCGTCTACCCCGGGATCGGCTGGCTGATCTTCCGCGAAAAGGACGACCTCGCCCAGGACCTGGTCTTCGAGGAGAACTATCTCGGCAAGACCGACGCGACCTTCACCCTCAACTTCTCGACCGGGTCGGCGATGGTGCTCGCCCAGTACTTCAACTTCGTCCGCCTCGGCCGCGAGGGGTACGCCTACGTCATCGGGATCATGGAACAGAACGCCCGCAACCTCGCCGAGCAGCTCGCGGCCCAGGGCGACTTCGAACTGATCGACCCCGACGAGGAGCAGCTGCCGCTGGTCGCCTTCCGGCTCGCCGGCAAGAGGCCCTACGACGAGTTCGACGTCGCCTGGCAGCTCTCCGCCGAGCGCGGCTGGATGCTCCCCGCCTACACGCTGCCGCCGAACGCGCAGGACGTGAAGGTGATGCGGGCGCTGGTCAAGGAGACGCTGAGCCGAGCCCAGATCGACCGGCTGGCCGCCGACATCGGAGAAGCCTGCGCGACGCTCGAGAAGAAGGGCGGCCTGACGGAGTCCGAGCGCAGCCAGGTCAAGACCGGCACCGGCTACTGATGCTCGCATGGAGGACGTGGTCCTCTTCCTCCACCTGCTCGGTGTCCTGCTGTTCGCCGCCGGCATCGCCGTCGCCGGGGTGCCCTTCGAGGCTGCGAGGCGCAGAGACGACCCGGCCGAGATCTCCCTGCTGCTCGGCCTGACCCGTTGCGGGGTCGCCCTGGTCGGCGCCGGGGGGCTGCTGCTCCTCGTCTGCGGACTCTGGCTTGTCGACCTCGCCGACGTCGGCTTCGGGGCAGGCTGGGTCCTGGCCGCGATCCTGCTGTTCCTGGCCGCGGTCGCGCTCGGCGCGCTCGGCGGCCAGGTCCCGAAGCAGGCGAGGGTGCTCGCGACGCGGCTCGCGGAGCGAGGCGAGCCGGCGGGCCCCGAGCTACGTGCCCTGCTGGACGACGCGGGGTCGCGGGCCGCAAATTACGCGTCGGCGGTGCTGGTGCTGATCGTGCTCGCGCTGATGGTGTTCAAGCCATAGAGAGACGAGCGGAAGAACGGTCGCCGGCCCCGCGTTGGGAGGACGTGCGGGATCTGGTCCGCAGCGCCGGTTGGCAACTGACGCCAGGGCTGATGGCCGACCGCGACGTCCGCTGGCAGTTCAGCCACCACCCGGGCGAGTCGGGGCCGGGATGGGAGGTCGAGGCCGGGCCCTTCACCGGCCTCCGCTATCCGGGCGGCCTCCGAACCGTGTCCGAGGCCGAGGCGAAACGCCGGGGTGAGTACGAGGCCGACCTGGCGGGTCACCTCGTCGAGGTCCTGGCCGCCCCGCCCGTCTCCTTCCACGACATCGGGGCGGCCGAGGGCTACTACGCGGTCGGCATCGCCAGGCGCGGCATCCCGACCACCGCCTACGAGAGCTCGGCGATCCAGCGCTCGGCGCTGCAGAGAGTCGCCGCGGCGAACGGCGTCGGCCTCAGCCTCCGCCGCCACTGCCGCCGGCTGCCTGCTCCCGCTCCCGGCTCGCTGGTGATGATGGACGTCGAGGGGGCCGAGGGGGTGCTGATCTGCGACGGCGACGCCGGCCGTCTGGCGGGGTCGACGCTGATCGTCGAGCTCCACGACGTTTTCGCACCGAGTGTCACCGAGCGGGTCCGGGCGGCGCTCGAGCCGACCCACCGCGCCGAGATCCTCGACAGCTCCGAACGCGACGGGCTGGCCAGGTGGGGGGTCTTCCGCCCCCGGTAGGCGCCGCCGGGCTCTGAATGGGTCGGGCGCTCCGACTTCGGGGGACGGCGAACCATGCCTCAACGCTCCTCGCCTCCGTGCGGGGGCGCCGCGATCGGGATTCCCTCGGGACGCGGTGCATAGCGCTCCGACGGCGGAGCGTGCCGCAAAGCCGTGGCGCCGATCGCGGCCGCGAGCAAACATGCCACCGACCCGACCGCCAGCCCGGCACGCGGGCCGACGTACTCGGCGATCACGCCGACGATCGGCCCGCCGATCGGCGTGCTGCCGAGGAAGGTCACCGACCACAGCGCCATCACCCTGCCCCGGTAACTGGGGTTGCTCGAGAGCTGAAGAGTGCTGTTGCCGGTGGCCAGGAAGGAGGTGCTGGCGAAGCCGACGACGGTGAGAAGCAGGAGCGCGACCGCGAGCGAGGGCGTGAGGGCGACCGCGGCCATCGCGAGGCCGAAACCAAGCGCGGCGGCGGTCAGCGGCAGCAGGCCGGTCGAATCCCGGCCGGCGACGTAAAGGCCACCGCCGATCGCGCCCAGCCCGGTGGCGGCGGTCATCAGCCCGTACGTCTCCGCCCCTCCGTTCAGGGTTTCGCGGGCGAACAGGGGCAGCGTCACCTGGAACTCGTACGCGAAGGTGCCGACCAGGGCCATCATCAACAGCGGGTTGAGGAGCCCCACGGAGTGGCGCACGTAGCGCAGTCCTTCGCGCAGCTGTCCTCGACGTCGCTCGACCGGAACCGAGCGGCGCAGCTCGGCAACCCGCATCAGGGAGAGGGCGATGATGACCGCGGCAAAGCTTCCCGCGTTGACAAGGAAGCAGACCCCGACGCCGACGGCTGCGATCAGTCCCCCGCCGATCGCCGGTCCGACGGCGCGCGAGGCGCTGACCATCACGCTGTTCAGGCTGACCGCGTTCTGGACGCGCTCGGCGCCCACCATCTCCATCACGAAGGCCTGCCTGGCCGGGTTGTCGAGGGAGTTGGCACAGCCGAAGAGCGCGGCCATCGCGAAGACCATCCACAGTCGGATGGCGTGGGTGACGGTGAGAAGCCCGAGCGTCAGCGCCAGCAGCGCCAGGGTGCTCTGCGTGAAGAAGAGCAGGCGGCGCTTGTCGAGCCTGTCGACGATCAGCCCGGCGTAGGCACCGAGCAGGAGCACTGGCAGAAACAGGGTGGCGACGACCAGGCCCAGCAGCGCCCCCGAGCCGGTGATCTCCAGCGCCAGCCAGGCGAAGGCCACCGACTGCATCCAGGTTCCGACCAGGCTGATCGCCTGACCGACGAAGTAGAGGCGGAAGTTGCGGACCGCGAGGGCGGCGAAGAGGTCGGTGCGGTTTCGGCGAGGCATGGGCGCGGCTGGGCTCGAACCAGCGACCTCTCCCGTGTGAGGGGAAGCTGCGGCGGAGAACTCACCGCCTCCGAACGGCTTGTCTGGGCAGAATGAAGTGCGCTGGGCTCCGATCGACCTGCAAATGGATACACGACAAAGTCTCTCGAAACCTGTCGATGCGGGCACCAAGAAGCGCTTTGTGCCCGGAGGCGCGTCGGTCGCAGCTCACTGAGGCAAGGTACGAGTTTCGCCGGCCCTCAGCATGCCAACGCCCGATAGGGCGGCGAGCAGCTCTGCGAACGCCACGAATCCCACCAGCAGCGGGACCGACACGCCATAAAGGGCTCCCATCGCCGCTGATCCGCCCAGTAAGGCGAAACCGTAGAGGGCATTGAAAACCCCGTAGGCCGTTCCGCGCTTCGGACCGGGAATCATGTCGGCGACAGCAGCTCTCAGCGTCGATTCCTGCAGCCCCATCGCGCCGCCCCAGAAAGCGGCGCCGAGCCAGACCATCCACGGCGTATTGGTGAAGGCAAGCAGCACGGCGACCGTCGCGAAGGGGACAACGATCAGCACCTGCAGCCCCCGGCGATCGTAGATCCGGCCTGTGACCAGGGCGACCAAGGCATCGACGGCCATCGCCAGGGCGAAGATCAGTGGAACCGTCGCATCGGAGACGACGTGCTGACTTGCCAGGTGGAAGCCGATCAGCGGGAACGGAGCAAATCCCAGAACAGCGAGAAAGGTGAACAGCATGTAGCGGCGATAGG
>DATBHH010000112.1:0-2898 GCA_036557525.1 Solirubrobacterales bacterium
GACGGGATCGCCGCCTCGCTGCTCGTGCTGCGCGCGCTGGCGGGGCGCCGCCTCGAGGACGCCGAGCCGTTCAAGCGCCTGCCGCAGCGGCTGGAGAACATCCGGGTCGCCGACCGGGGCGCGATCGAGGGCGCCGAGGGCCTCTGGGCGGCGGTCGAGGAGGAGAACACGAAGCTCGAGGGGCGCGGCCGCGTTCTGGTGCGCGCCTCGGGGACCGAGCCGCTGCTCCGCGTCATGGTCGAGGCGCCGGACGCCGAGGAGTGCGAGGCGGTCACCGATCGCCTGGTCGATCTGGCCAAGCGCGAGCTGACCTAATGCGGTTCCGCGGAACCGCCGGGATGAGTCGTCTTCCACAGGGTTGATAGCAATGGCTATCGGAGGCGCTAACAACTTGATAGGGATCGCTATCACCCCCGACGCCAGGCTCGGCGCGAATGGCCGCCGCTAGTAGGAACGTCCAGTTTCGCGCCCGCCGTCGCTGAGAGCTTTATGCCAGCCGTTTGGGCAAGAGGCCCGCTGCCATTACCCTGTAGCGCCTCTTATGTGCGGCATCGTCGGATATGTGGGAGACCGACCGTGCCGGGATCTGCTGATTGCCGGGCTGGAGAAGCTCGAGTACAGGGGCTATGACTCCGCCGGCGTCTCGGTGATCTCGGATCACGGGATCGACAGCGTGCGCGCCGTCGGCAACCTCGCCAACCTGCGCGAGGCCGTCGACCGGCAGTCCTCGAACGGCGACGGCTCGGTCGCCGTGGCGGCGCCGCCCGCGACGATCGGCCTCGGCCACACCCGCTGGGCGACCCACGGCCGGGTCACCGAGGAGAACGCCCATCCTCACGGGGACTGCCACGACAAGATCCACATCGTCCTCAACGGGATCATCGAGAACCACGCGGAGCTGCGGCGCGACCTGAAGGCAGACGGCCACGAGTTCACCTCCGACACCGATGCCGAGATCGTCAGCCACCTGATCGAGCGCCACTACCAGGGGGACCTGACCGCGGCCGTGCGCGGGGCTTTCAACGAGCTGCGCGGCCACTACGCCTTCGTCGCGATGCACAACGATCAGCGCGACACGCTGGTCGCCGCGCGCAAGGAGTGCCCGCTGATCATCGGCCTGGGCGAGAACGAGAACTTCGTCGCCTCGGCGATCCCGGCCTTCCTGGCCCAGACGCGCACCGCGCTCGGCATCAAGAACGACGAGATCGTCACCGTCCACAAGGACGACGTGACGATCACCGACGCCGGCGGCAACGCGGTCGAGCGCGAGCCGGAGGAGGTCACCTGGGACGAGGACGCCGCCGAGAAGGGCGGCTACGAGACCTTCATGCTGAAGGAGATCCACGAGCAGCCGGACTCCGTTGCGGAGACGATCACGGACCGGCTGCCGACGCTGGAGGGGGTCGACCTCTCCGACGTCGATCTCGACGACGACTTCCTGCGCGACGTCGAGCGGATCGTGATCGTCGCCTGCGGCACCTCGTACCACTCGGGGCTGATCGGCCGTTACGCGATCGAGCAGTGGGCCCGGGTCCCTGTCGAGATGGACATCGCCTCGGAGTACCGCTACCGGGAGCCGGTCCACCGGCCCAAGGACCTGGTCATCGGCATCACCCAGTCGGGCGAGACCGCCGACACCCTGGCCGCGATGCGGCTGGCGCGCGAGAGCGGCTCGAAGGTGCTCGCCATCTGCAACGTGATGGGCAGCCAGGCGACCCGGGACGCCGACGCCGTCCTCTTCACCCGCTCCGGCATCGAGGTGAGCGTCGCGGCGACCAAGACCTTCACCAGCCAGGTGGCCGCGATGTACCTGCTCGGCCTGCGCCTCGCCGAGCTGCGCGGCACCCTCCCGAAGGAGCGGATCGCCGAGCTGGTGGCGGAGCTCAAGTCGCTGCCCTCGAAGCTCCAGGAGGCGATCGTGGTCAGCGAGGGCCCGGTGAAGGAGATCGCGCGCGCCGAGTGCGACCAGCGCTTCTTCATGTACATCGGCCGCCACATCGGCCTGGCCGTCTGCCTCGAGGGTGCGCTGAAGCTGAAGGAGATCGCCTACATCCCGGCCGACGCCTACGCGGCGGGCGAGATGAAGCACGGCCCGATCGCCCTGCTGGACGAGTCGACCCCGGTGGTCGCCGTGGCGACCGACAGCCCGGTCACCGAGAAGATCCTCTCCAACGTGGAGGAGGTCCGTGCCCGCGGCGCCGACGTGATCGCGATCGCGACCGAGGGATCGGACGAGATCAGCGAGAGCGCCGACCGGACCCTGTTCGTGCCGCGCACCGACTGGATCCTCCAGCCGATCGTCGCGATCGTGCCGCTCCAGCTGCTCGCCTACCACGTCGCCCGCGAGAAGGGGCTGAACGTGGACCAGCCGAGGAATCTCGCGAAGACGGTGACTGTCGAATAGGTGTTCGCGAGATTCCGGAAGAGTGATGTTGGTCTGGCGAAGACAGTGACCGTCGAGTGATCTAGGATGCCGCGCTCGTGAGGCGCCACTGGCTTTCTACATTCCTGGTCGCATGCGTCGCCGTCCCCGCGACGGCCCTCGCCGGCTGCGGAGGCGGCGGGAGCAGCAGCGACGTGGACGTGGGGCCGGCCACGGCCGTGCCGGCCAACGCCGCCCTCTACCTGGACGGCACCGTGAAGCCGACCGGTTCGGCCCAGGCGAACGCGAAGGCCGCCCTCAGCAAGGTCATGAACACCGCCGACCCCGGCGGCAAGATCGTCTCGTTGCTCGAGCAGCAGTCGAAGTCCGACGGACATCCGGTCAACTACCAGCAGGACGTCGCCCCCTGGCTCGGCCAGAAGGCGGGCTTCTTCTTCACGAGCCTCTCGGAGAACGCGCAGAAGGGCGCGGCCGTGATCGAGACCACCAACCCGACCGCGGCGCTCGCCTTCGCC
>DATBHH010000113.1:0-10854 GCA_036557525.1 Solirubrobacterales bacterium
CGCTCGGCGAGGGCGATGACCGCGATCGCGCTCGGCATCCCGAGCGCGCAGAGCCGCGTCCCCTCGAGCGGGTCGACGGCGATGTCGACCACCGGCGAGCTGCCGTCGCCGATGTGCTCGCCGTTGTAGAGCATCGGCGCCTCGTCCTTCTCGCCCTCGCCGATGACGACGACGCCGTCCATCGAGACCGAATCGAGAACGAAGCGCATCGCGTCGACGGCGGCCTGGTCGGCGGCGATCTTGTCGCCGCGCCCGACCCAGCGGGCGGAGGCGAGCGCCGCCGCCTCGGTGACGCGGACAAGCTCCAGCGCCAGGTTGCGGTCGGGCTTCTGGTGCGGGCTCCCCTCCATCGCGGGTGAGGCTATAGGGTCGGCGCCATGGTCCGCTGGGGACTGACGTTGCCGCTGCCGGGGATCCCGCTGGCCGACCACGAGCCGCTGGTGCGGCGGGCCGAGGCCGCCGGCTACACCGACCTCTGGACCGGCGAGACCAACGGCCCCGACGGGTTCACGCCGCTGGCGCTGAGCGCCGCCTGGACCGAGGACATCCGGCTCGGCACCGGCGTGGTCGGGGTCTTCCAGCGCGGTCCCGCCCTCCTCGCGCAGGAGGCCTCGGCGCTCGCCGACGCGTCCGGCGGCCGCTTCGTGCTGGGGATCGGCTCATCCTCGGACCGGATCGTCGAAGGCTGGAACGGGATCCCGTTCGAACGGCCGCTGAGCAAGGTTCGCGAGACCGTCGAGTTTCTCGAGGTGGCGCTGGCGGGGGAGCGGGCGCCGGGCGGGTTCAAGTTCGAACAGAAGCCCGCCCACGAGATACCGATCGTGCTCGCGGCGCTGCGCGGCAAGATGCTCGACCTCGCGGTCGAGCGGGCGGGCGGGGCGTTCTCGAACTTCCTTCCGCTCGGCGGCGTCCCCCAGGTGACCGAGCAGATCGCCGCGGCGCCCGAGGGCTTCGAGCTGCTCTGCCGCTTCTTCTGCCTGCCCGGAGAGCGCGAGGCGGTCGAGCCGCTCGCGCGCTTCATGTTCGCCTCCTACGCGACCGTGCCCGTCTATGCCGACTTCTTCCGCTGGCTCGGCTACGGCGACAAGATCGACCCGATGGTCGCCGCCTGGGAGGCCGGCGACCGCAAGCGCGCCGCCGAGGTCGCTCCCTGGGATGTGATCGAGGAGACCTTCATCTTCGGCGAGCCGGCCGAGATGAAGGAGAAGCTCGGTGCCTTCGTCGAGGCCGGCGTCACCCTGCCGATCCTGATGTTGGTCGCGACGCCCGATCGCGCCGGCGACCTGATCGAGGCGCTCAGCCCGAGCGAGCCAGGCTGAGGGCGTAGTCGCCGGCCGCGTCGGTGAACCAGCCGCTCATCTCGAGGCCCGAGTCCCGGTAGATGTCGTCCAGGCGCTCGCGGGTGAACTTGGCAGAGATCTCGGTCCTCATCCTCTCCCCGGCGGCGAAGCGGACGGTGAGGTCGAGGCCGTCGATCCGGACGGTCTGGTCGATCTTCGAGCGCAGGCCGATGTCCATCCATGCCTCTTCGCGGTCGAAGCGCGCGTCATGCTCGAACGCGTCGGGGTCGAAGTCGGCGCCGAGCTCCCGGTTGAGGACGGCGAGGACGTTCTTGTTGAACTCGGCGGTGACCCCGGCCGAGTCGTTGTAGGCGGCCTCGAGGCGAGCGGTGTCCTTGACCAGGTCGGTCCCGAGCAGCAGCCGGTCGTCGGGACCCAGGAGGGCCGCGATCCGGAGCAGGAACTCGCGCCGTGGGTCGGGATAGAGGTTGCCGATCGTCCCGCCGAGGAATGCGATCAGGCGGCCGCCCTCGGCCTCGGGGATCAGCTCGAGGTCCTGCTCGAAGTCGCAGACGAGGCCGCTGATCGAGAGCTCGGGATACTCCTCGACCAGGCTCGCCGCGGTGTCGTGGGTGATCTCCTCGGAGATGTCGACCGGGACGAAGAGCTCGAGGCAGCCCGCGTCCTGCATCGCGCTCAGCAGGTGGCGGGTCTTGGCAGCGGAGCCCGAGCCGAGCTCGACGAGGGTGCGCGGCGAGCCGGCGGCGGCGAGGATCTCGCCACAGCGGTTCGCGAGGATCTCGCGCTCGGCGCGGGTGGGGTAGTACTCGGGAAGCCCGGTGATCCGCTCGAACAGCTGCGAGCCGCGCTCGTCGTAGAAATACTTCGGGGCCAGCTCCTTCGGCTTGGCGGTCAGCCCGGTCCGCACCTCATGCGCCATCTCGGCCCCCTGGGCCCCGGTGTAGTGGACCTCGATCTCGACCCGGTCGGCGGTGGCGATCGACTTCACCGGGCGCCGTCCCTCGCGCAGCGCAGTCCGGCGAATATCTGGCGCCGCTGCGGCAGGTCCCAGTTGCGGAAGGTCGGCCGTGCGACCGACTCATGGGTCGCCCAGGAGGACCCGCGCAGGACCCGATACTCCTCGCCGAAGAAGACCTCGGAGTACTCCGGGTAGGGGAAAGCCTCGAAGCCCGGGTAGCCGAGGAAGCGCGAGGAGGTCCATTCCCAGGCCGCTCCGAGGCCGTCGAGCGCGGGGCGCGACGCCTCCCACTCGAACTCGGTCGGCAGCCGTTTTCCGGCCCAGCGCGCGAAGGCGCGGGCCTCGTCCCAGGAGACGTGGGTCACAGCGGCCGCCGGGTCGACCGGTGCCCGCCGGCCCATCGCGATGATCACCCAGCCACCCTCGCCGTCCGCCTCCCAGTAAAGCGGCGGGTCCGCGCCCGTCTCCTCGATGAAGGCGGTGTACTCGCCGCTCGAGACCGGGTGACGGTCGATCTCGAAGGAATCGAGGGTGACGGTGTGGCGGGGGCGCTCGTTGTCATAGGCGAACCCCGTACCCGGCGCGCCGATCTGGTACTCACCGGCCTCGATCGTGATCATCTCGGGCCCGGCGCCGTCGCCCGGCTCGGGCGGCCGGATCGAGGCCGGAAGCCGGTAGCCGTCGACCAGCATCAGCAGCTGGAGCATCGTCTCGTTGTGCTGGAGCTCGTGCGCGAGCAGCATCTCGTAGACGAATCCGTCCCGCAGCAGCGGGTCCTCGGCATCGGCGCCGACGTCGACCTCGTCGAGGACGTCGAGGGTCCGGGCGCGGACGTCGGCGAGGTAGGAGCGGAGCTCGTCGTCGCGCAGGATCGGCAGCTCGCCGCGCGTCCGGCGGGGGTTCTCAATCGCGTCGTAGAGGCGGCCGAGCTCGCCGCGCAGCGGCTCGCGCCCCCCGATCGTCCGGACCAGCCAGAGCTCCTCGAAGTTGGCGATGTGGCCGAGGTCCCAGGCCAGCGGGCTGAGGAGCTCCGAGTGGACCCGGTTGAGCTGCTCGTCGTCGAGCGGGTCGACGAGGTCGAGGGTGCGGCGGCGCGCCTCCGCGAGCCGGTCCGCGATCGCTGCCTTGGAGCTTGAGGTCACCTCGGTGGCGATGGCGAAAACCCTAGCGGGGTCGTCGCGCCGGCCTGTGAAGGCCGCGATACCTTCCGACCCAATGCGCGGCGCCGAGCTGATCGCCGAGTTCCTCAGGCACTCTCCGTTCATCGGCCACCTCGGGATCGAGCTGCGCGAGATCGAGGACGACCGCGTCGTCCTCGCCCTCCCGTTCCGCGACGAGGTGGTGACGATCGGCGACGTCGTCCACGGCGGCGCCATCACGACCCTGATCGACACGGCGGCGATGGCGGCCGCCTGGTCGGCGATCGAGTTCGAGCAGCCGCCGCGCGGAACCACGGTCGGCCTCAGCGTCGACTTCCTCGCCGCCGGCCGCGGCGCCGACCTCCTCGCCGAAGCGGCGGTCCTGCGCCGCGGCTCGAGCCTCAGCTTCTGCGAGGTCAAGGTCCGGCCCGCCGACGGCGACGAGCTGGTCGCCAGCGGCCTCGTCACCTACAAGCTGGATCAGCGTTGACCCCTCGGCCCCGACGGCCGCTGGGGGAGATCGTCCGCGGCTACGACCGGGTCGCTCCCCTCTACGCGACGCTGGAGCCGCTCTACCTGATCTTTCCGAGAGCGCGGAGAAAGGCCGTCCGCGCGCTTCGCCTGAAGCCGGGGGACACCGTGCTGGAGATCGGGGCAGGGAGCGGTCGCAACCTGCCCTACCTGCTCGACGCGGTCGGGCCCGAGGGCTCGGTGATCGCGGTCGACGCCTCGGCGGGCATGCTGGCGCAGGCGGAGAAGCTCGTCCGCAAGGAGGGCTGGCGGAACGTCGAGCTGCTCCACCGCGACGCGACCAGGCTCGAGCTCGACACCGACCTCGACGGGGTCCTGTTCAGCCTCAGCTACTCGGTGCTGCCCGATCCGCGGCCGGCCCTGGCCCTGGGCTGGAATCGCCTCCGCCCCGGCGCCCGGGTCGTCGTCATGGACATGGGGCTGACCGGGAGCCGCCTCCACCGTCTGCTGGCGCCGATCGGGTGGCTGCTGGAGAAGCTGGCGCCGGGCGACGCCTACTCCGAACCGTGGAACGACCTCCGCGCCTGCGGAGAGGTCGAGACCGAGCGCTTCCTGCTCGGTCTCTACTACGTCAGCACCGTCACCAAGGCGGGCTAGGGCGGCGTCGGGCTCGCCAGCCGGCCGGCGAAGAGGACCGCGCCGGTCCGGTCGTCGCGCAGGAAGAACAGAAACGGGCGGTCGGCGTTGAAGGCGACGGCGTCGGCTGGCGGCCTCCGACGGGAGGTCGGCTCGAGCCCGACCACGGTCGCCGCCGCCGCTTCGGTCCCCCACTCGTCGACGCTGAGGTCGGTGGCGTGCTTGACGAACGCGATCTTCAGGCGCGTCGCCGTCGTGATCCGCGAGAAGTCCGCGGCTTCGGTGAATGCGATCGGCATTCCCAGCCTCTGCAGGGCGGGCCCCAGTTCGATCTCGCTGGCGATGTGAAAGCGGGGCAGGCTGAGGATCACCGGCCTCCACCTGAGCCCCCGCGCGATCCGGGCCGGTCCCCTCGGCCCGAGGCGGTGCTGGAGCGAGCCGAGCCGCTGCCCCACCGGCAGGACGACCATCAGCGACAGCGTCGAGAATCGATACGGCAGCTCGACGACCTTGTATCCAGGACCTGATCCGTACCGAAGCCGCTCGGTCTGGTGCATGAATTCGGCGGTGGTGCGGCCGCCGCCGGCGAAGAAGGGGCCGGGGGACGTGTTCTTTTTCTCGAACTGGTGCACCCAGTTCGCCCTGAGGTAGACGGCGTTGGCCAGGGCGAGCCGCAGGCCGGGCGGGACGGATTCGAGGATCCGGGGCACCAGGCCGTTGGTGTGGTCGCTGACCCAGCCGTTGATCGCGTTCACCGCGGCGGCCGGATCGCCGGCGAAGTCCACGACTTCCGGGGTGGCTCCGAAGTGCGGCCCCAGGCCCGAAAGAAACGCGGGCTCGACCGGAAGCCCCTGCTGGAGGAAGAGGCCGTTCGCGATGTCGAGCGTGGGAGCTTCGGGGTCGCCGCCCGCGGCGGAGGCCTGCTCGGCGGCGATCGTGCGCTGGAGGTTCCCCACCTCGGCGAAGGCGGCCGGTCCCCGCAGGTGGAGGGTCGCGGCGATCTCGTCGGCGGTGCTGCCGGCGGCACCCGAGCCGGTCATCGCCAGCGCCGCGGCGATGCTGTCGGGGGAGAGGACGAGGTTTCCCGGCCCCTCAGCGCGCATCAGATCGAGCCCGAAGGCGCCGGTCGCGGCGGCCGGGCCCAAGCCGGGCTTCGAGGCACGGGCCTGCCCGGTGCCGGCCAGCTCGCTCCCCCAGACCGCGAGGACGACGACAAGGACGGAGATCCAGGTCGCTGCTCGCTCGAACATGCTCGGAACAGCCTAAGAGGCCTGGAGCGCTATTCGGTCCCCTCAGCCTCGGGGTCGAGCCAGACGCGCTTGCGCCAGGGCGGGCTGATCGCGAACTCGGCGCCGGATTCGGCGGCGATCGCCTCGAGCGGGACCAGATGGACGCGATTGCCGGGCGTCAGTCGGTCGATCGTCTCGAACGCCGCCACGTTGCCGGCATGGCTGCCGCCGGAGACGAACAGCAGCCCGCTGGGCGGGCCCCAGCCGCCGCGCGGGCGGGCGCCGACCGCCTCCTCGAGGTCGCGCAGCGGGCCGATGCCGGCGTCGGAGGCCGCGTTGGCGATGCCCTTCGCGTTGTTGTAGCCGTGGTGGGAGGAGGCGCGCTGGGCGACGTCGCCATCGGGGCCGATGCGGAACTGGACCGACTCCCAGTCGTCTCGGTGGTAGCCGCGCGTGCCGGCGATCGGGACCCCGCGCAGAGTCGCCGAGTCGGCGTAGTAGGTCCAGTACTGGACGTAGAGGTTGCCGGCGCGCTCGCCTGAGCAGTCGGCTCCGGCCGGCCGCTCGCCCCCATCGCGGCAGTCGATCACGTGGACGAAGGCGGTCACCGGCAGGCCGGCGTCGGAGCGGGCAACGAGCCCGCTGTCCGGCCCGTCGCCGCAGCTCGTGTCGCGGCAGGCCCGAAAGTCGACCGGCAGCGCCCGTGAGCCGTGCTCAAAGGCGAGCGACGGCATCTCGTCGCGGGCTATCTCCCCCACCTCGCCGCCGTAGGTCGCGATGAGGGTGGGTTCGTCACCACAGGAGTCGGCCAGCGCCGCCGCGCAGAGGATCCGCGAAGCGACCGCGGTTGCGAGCGAGATCCCGGGCATCCGGACTCCCGCCGCGATCAGCGCCAGGAACACGAGCGCGGCAAGGAGCAGCAGCGCGACCCACTCGACCGTCGCCTGCCCCCGCTCCCTGCTAGGCGAATCCGTCCGCGTCACCCGGAGAATCCTCACCCTCCTCGCCCCTGTGCGGCCAGCAGGCGACGAAGCTGCGCGGCCACGGCCTCGGGCTCCGCGTGGATCCGCCGGTGCGTGAGGCGGACGACCCTGTACCCGGCGGCCATCAGCTCGGCGTCACGGGCACGGTCGCGCTCGAAGGCAGCCCGATGCCGGTGGAAGGCGAATCCGTCCATCTCCACGATCAGGCGTTGTCGCGGCCAGAGGGTGTCCACCTCGAGCCCGAGGACGAGGACGTTCGTGATCGGCGGAGGCAGTCGGTGGTCTCGGCAGAACGCCGCGAACAGGTCCTCGAGCGCAGAGGCCGTCGCGGCCGGCTCGATCGCGGCAGCGATCAGAGGACGGAGGTGGCGGAGGCCGCGACGCCCCCGGCGCCGGGCGCAGAGCCGCGCCACCGCCCCGATCTCCAGGAGGCGGAGGCGATCAGCCTCCTCGAAGGCCGATCGCAGCCTCTGCTCATCGACCACCTCGGCCAGATCGAGGAGGGTGCGGGCGACGGTGGTCACCGGGATTCTCTGAATCTGCGTTCGTTCCCCGACCTCGACGGCAGCGCGGTGAACCACGAGCGACCCGCGGCTCCTTCCATGGGAGGAAGTCACCTCGACGGGACCTCTCCCGGGCCGCATCAGCCCCCAGAGCGCGGCGGCGCTCCGGTGGCTCAACACCGCGCCCTTGCCACAGGCCAGAACCCCGGCCATCCAGCGGGAACGCTGCGTGATCGGGCCCGAGCCGACCACGTACACGCCGCGACGGATCTGCCCGAGCCGGCCCGCCTGCACCCACCGATCGATCGTGCGCCTGCCGATTCCGAGAGCCGTCAATTGCCGCCGCGAGACGGCCCCATGCTGCGCTCGCGCGAGGGCTGCGAGACGCCGGTGGCGAAGCTCTCCGGGCCTTATCTCGCTACGTTCGGCAGGTTGACCACCCATATGGGCGGTCAAGCCGCATCACGCCGGAATTCACCCCGTCGGAATCAGAGGTTCTGGATCTCGGCGGCGATGTCCGCCGCGGCCTGCTTGGCGTCGGAGAAAAGCATCGAGGTGTTCGGTTCGTAGAAGAGGTCGTTGTCGATCCCGGCGAACCCGGGGCTGAGCGAGCGCTTGATCACGATCACCTGCTGGGCCTCGCTGACTTCGATGATCGGCATCCCGGCGATCGGGCTGTCGGGGTCGTTCTTCGCCGCCGGGTTGGTGACGTCGTTTGCGCCGACGACGACCGCGACATCGGTGCGGGGCATTTCGGGGTTGATCTCGTCCATCTCCTTCAGCTGCTCGTATGGCACGTCGGCCTCGGCGAGGAGAACGTTCATGTGGCCCGGCATCCGGCCCGCGACCGGGTGGATCGCGTAGTTGACTTCGATGCCCCGCTTCTCGAGCTCGTCGGCCACCTCTTTCAGCGCGTGCTGGGCCTGGGCGACCGCGAGGCCGTAGCCGGGGACGAAGACGACCGAGTCGGCGTAGGCGAGCTTGATCGCGGCATCCTGGGCGCCGATCGAGATGTGGGGCCGCTCCTCGGTCGCGGCGCCGCCGCCGGCGGGCACGCCGCCGAACCCGGCGAAGAGGATGTTGCCGACCGAGCGGTTCATCGCCGTCGCCATCTCCATCGTCAGGATCGTTCCCGAGGACCCGACGAGGGTGCCGGCGACGATCAGCGCGACGTTGTCGAGGGCGAAGCCGGCCGCCGCGGCGGAGAGGCCGGTGAACGCATTCAGCATCGAGATCACGACCGGCATGTCGGCGCCGCCGATCGGGAGGACGACGAGGTTCCCGAGCAGCGCCGCGGCGATCAGGATCGCGATGAAGATCGCCTGCGAGGGATCGCCGTTGTTGATCGCGATGTCGACGCAGGCGGCGACGATGCCGATCAGCAGGACGGCGTTGATCACCTGCTGGCCGGGGGCTGCCAGCGGCCTGGTGGGGATCAGTTCCTGGAGCTTGGCGAAGGCGATGTTCGAGCCCCAGAAGGAGACCGAGCCGACGACCGCCGCGAACAGGACCGGGATCAGCTCGTCGAGCGGGATCTCGGTTCCGAGCGAGATCCCGTGCCGGATCTCGGACCAGGAGATCAGGGCGACGGCGCCGCCGCCGACTCCGTTGTAGAGGGCGACCATCTGCGGCATCTGGGTCATCTGGACGCGGAGCGAGGCGACGACGCCGACCGCGGCGCCGATCGCGAGGCCGGCGACGATCAGGCCCCAGTTGCCGATTCCGTCGAGCAGCAGGGTCGTGACGACGGCGACCGCCATGCCGGCGGCGGCGATCAGGTTGCCGCGTTTCGCCGAGGTCGGATGGGTTCCCTGTTTGATGCCGATGATGAACAGCGAGAAGGCGACGATGTAGAGCGCGGTCGCGGCACTGCCGCCGGGCTCGAGCACGGCCAGGCTCATTTGTCCTCCGGCTTCGGCTTCTTGCGGGAGAACATGCCCAGCATCCGGTCGGTGACCATGAAGCCGCCGACGATGTTGATCGTGCCGAAGGCGATCGCGATCGTCCCGATCACATACTCGAGCCCGTCGTTCGCGAAGCCGACGACGATCAGGCCGCCGAGCATCACGATTCCGTGGATCGCGTTGGTCTGCGACATCAGCGGCGTGTGCAGCGTCGTCGGCACCTTCGAGATCACCTCGAAGCCGACGAAGGCGGCGAGGACGAAGATCGTTATCTCGGTGATCAGGCTCATGGGCGCAGCCCCCCGAGAACAGATGGCTCGCGCTTCGCTCGCGGCGCGAAGAACCAGATATGCACGCTTGCTCGCTCCGCGCTCACTGTGCCGCCCTCTCGTTTCGGACCTCGCCGCCGGCGGTGATCGTGGCGGCGTCGACGATGTCGTCCTCGAAGTCGATCTTCAGCTCGCCGTCCTCGGTGATCAGCAGCCCGAGCAGGTTCTCGAGGTTCTTGGCGTAGAGCTGCGAGGCCGGCCTCGGCATCTCGCTCGGCAGGTTGCGCGGGCCGATCACCCTGACGCCGCCCTCCTCGACCGTCCGCCCTGCCTCGGTCAGCTCGCAGTTGCCCCCGGTCTCGGCGGCGAGGTCGACGATCACCGAGCCGGGCGCCATGCCCCGCACCGCGTCGGCGGTGATCAACAGCGGCGCCGGCCGCCCCGGGATCGCGGCGGTGGTGACGATGATGTCCTGTTTGGCGGCGTTCTCGCCGATCGCGACCCGGACCTGCTCGTTCTCCTCGTCGGTCAGCGGCCGCGCGTAGCCGCCCTCGCCTTCGGCATCGGGGATGAAGTCGAGTTCGAGCGGCCGTCCGCCGAGCGAGGCGATCTGCTCCCAGGCGGCGCGGCGGATGTCGAAGCCGGTGACGATCGCACCGAGGCGCTTGGCCGTCGCGACCGCCTGGAGCCCGGCGACGCCGGCGCCGAGAACCAGCACTTTGGCCGGCGGCACGGTGCCGGCGGCGGTGGTCATCATCCCGAAGAAGCGGCCCGATTCGCGGGCGGCGATCAGCATCGCGGCGTAGCCGGCGGCCGCCGCCTGCGAGGAGAGCGCGTCCATCGCCTGGGCGCGGGTCGTCCGCGGGATCGCCTCCATCGCGATGGCGGTGACGCCGGCGGCGGCGAGGGCCCTGTTGGTCTCGGCGCTGGTCCAGGGGGCGAGGTGGCCGATCAGGACCTGACCCGAGGCCAGGCGGCCGATCTCCTCGGTCGTCGGGACGGCGACACGGAGAACCACGTCGCCGCCCCAGGCGACGTCGGCCGCGACGATCTCCGCCCCCGCGGCCTCGTACTCGGAGTCCGGATGGCCGGCCCCGTCGCCGGCACAGCGCTCGACGACGACGTCGATGCTCTCGTTCTTGCCCAGCGAGGCGACGACGTCGGGGACGAGCGCCACCCGGCGCTCCCCATCAGCGGTCTCTTTCGGGACTCCGATCTTCATCACGAATTCCTCGCCTCGTGGCCCTCGCAAGGAATCAGATTTCGAGGCTCGGTGCGGCGCGAGAGCCTATGCGATTCCGGTATTCAAGCGGCAGCGCCGACACCGGCGATCGCCGCCAGGCGCTCCAGCGTGTGCATCTGCTGATCGCGCTCGACGTGGACCGGCGAGACGATCAGGCGGTCGATCCCGGCGCCGCGGAATCGCTCGACCCGCTGCGCCACCTCCGCCTCTGTGCCGAC
>DATBHH010000114.1:0-5682 GCA_036557525.1 Solirubrobacterales bacterium
AGGCGTCTACAGGCTTAGCCGGCGCTTGATTCTCGTCTCCCGGGGTCCGCGCCGGCGGGCACTGCGGGAGACATCAGCCCCTTCAATTTCCCCCGGCGGGCGGGGCGCTCCGCCCGGGTGAGCCCGCAATTGAAGCCGGGATCCCCCTCCGCGGGCGGGAGAGGGCCGACTCTCACTCACCTAGCTATCGACTAGGCGGCGAGGGCGAACTCATGGTCCGCACGTATTGATTGGTGCCGGTGTTTCACGAGGCCTCCGGCCACCTCGACCTGCAACCGTTCGCACGGACCGACCAGGTCGAAGCCTGTCGCCCCCGTGCTATGTCTTTCGCAATTGTACGGTGTGGCCCATGGCTGAGCGGGAGTTCGACGCGATCGTCCTCGGCGCCGGCGCTCCCGGGGAGGTCTGCGCCGGGCGGATCGCAGAAGGCGGGCTGCGGGTGGCGATCGTCGAGTCCGGCCTGCTCGGCGGCGAATGCTCCTACTACGCCTGCATGCCGTCGAAGGCGCTGCTGCGGCCGGGCGAGCTCTACGCCGAGGCCCGCAGGGTTCCCGGCGTGAAGGAGGCCGTCACCGGGTCCCTCGACCCCGAGGCGATGCTCGCCCGGCGCGACGTCGTGATCCACGACCGCGACGATTCGGGCCAGCTCCCCTGGCTCGAAGAGCACGAAATCGAGGTCTTCCGCGGCGAGGGCCGGCTCGACGGCGAGCGGCGGGTCGTCGTCGGCGAGCACATCCTGACCGCTACCCGGGCGGTCGTGATCGCAACCGGCAGCAGTGCCGCGATGCCCTCGATCGAGGGCCTCGATTCGGTCCGCGCCTGGAGCAACCGCGACGCCACGACCGCTAAGCAGGTGCCCGCGAGCATCGTCGTCCTCGGCGCCGGACCCGTCGGGGCCGAGCTCGCCCAGGCCTGGTCGACCCTCGGCGCCGAGGTGACCCTGGTCGGCGCCGATCAGCGGCTGCTGCCGCGAGAGGAGCCATTCGCCGGCGAGCAGGTCGCCGAGTCCCTGCGCGACGCATACGGGGTCGAGGTGCTGACGGGGACGACGGCCGATCGCGTCGCCGCAAGCGGCGGCGGCGTCGAGGTCTCGTTCGGGGACGGCACCTCGATCGAGGCGGCCGAGGTCCTCGTCGCGGTCGGACGCACCCCGCGCACCTCGTCGATCGGGCTCGACTCGGTCGGCGCCGAGACCGACGAGCGCGGGTTCCTCGTCGTCGACGACCGGCTTCGGGTCGGCGGGCGCGACTGGCTCTACGCAGTGGGCGATATCAACGGCCGGGCGCTCTTCACCCACATCGGCAAGTACCAGGGCTGGGTCGTCGCGGAGAACATCCACGGCAGGCCCGTCGATGCGATCGCCGAGGGAATCGGCCCACCCCGGGTGATCTTCACCGACCCCCAGGTCGCGGCGATCGGCCGGACCCTCGCCGAGGCCGAGGCGGAGGAGGTCGACGCTCGCGCCGTCGACGTCAGCACCGACGGGACCGCCGGCGCCAGCTTCCAGGGCAAGGGGACCGGCGGCACCACCCGGATCGTCGTCGACGAGGCCAGGGGGGTGATCGTCGGCGCCACGTTCTGCGGCTTCGAGACCGCCGACTTTCTCCACGCGGCTACCGTCGCCGTGGTCGGCGAGGTGCCGCTGAAGCGGCTCCGACACGCGATTGCCGCCTTCCCCACTCGCAGCGAGATCTGGCTGAAGCTGCTCGAGGCTTACGGCCTCTAGTGTCCTGACGCTAGAGCTCCGAGCGGCGCTTCAGGTCCTCGAGCTGGTCCTTCGGGAACCCCGGGACTTCGTCGAGGTCGTCGAGCGATTGGAAGCTCCCGATCCGCTCGCGGTGGGCGAGCAGGCGGGTCGCCTGAGTGACGCTCAGCCCCTGCGTGCGGAGCTGCTCGAAGCTGACGCTGTTGAGCGAGATCGACGGGCCGGAGCCGGCGGTCGGCGGCGCCGGCGGGGATGAAGGAGGCGGCGCCGGCGGCTCGGGAACGGGTGGGGGCGGCTCGGGCGGCATCGGAGGCTGGGGCTCGGGCGGGCCCGGGGGCGGCGCCATCTGCTGGACGGGCGGCGGCGGCGGGGGCGGCTCGGATGCCTGTGGCTGCGCCTCGACCGCCTGCGGCTGCTCCGGAGGTTTGGCGGGGCCGCCGCTCTGACCGACCGAGTGCATCACAGCCTGCTCGGCCTCCGCCGCCCGCTGCTCGGCCTGGCGGGCCCGCTCCTCGGCCTGGGCGACGCTGTCGCGGAGGTCTTTGAGCCGTCGCTCGCGCTCCTCCTCCTCGGCTTTGAGCGCCGCCAGGCGCTGGGCCTCGGCGGCCCGTTCTTCGGCCGCTTTGGTCCGCTCCTCGATTTCGGTCAGCCGGCGCTCGGCTTCGGTCATCGAGCGCTCGTGCTCCTCGCGGCCGCGCTGGAGGTGCTGCTCAGCGTCCTGGAGGCCGGGCGGGACCGGCGGGGGAAGGCTCTGGGTGGTCTGGCCGGTCTCTGTCGGCTCGAGCCGGGCTCCGGCCGCCTGCTGGTTCTGTTCGGCGGCGGCGATCCGGCGCTCCGCCTCGGCGCGGATCCGCCCCTCCTCCTGCTGAATCTCGGCGACCTTGTCCTGGACCCGCCGTTCGGCGGTCGCCGGATCGTAGGCGGGCTCGGTTGCGCCGGCCTGAAGCGGCGGCGTCAGCGGGGGAACGGGAACCGCCGGGGCGGCGGGGGCGGCAGGCGGGGGCTGCTGCGGCGCCGGGGGCTGCTGCGGCGCCGGGGGCTGCTGCAGCACCGGGGGCTGCTGCGGCACCGGGGGCTGCTGCGGCACCGGGGGCTGCTGGAAGGGAGCCTGGGGCGGCATCTGCTGAGCCGGATAGGGCGGCGGCGGCAGGTTCGGATACTGCGGCGCCGGGGCGGGGTAGGCCTGGGGAGGCTGGGCCGGGTATTGCTGCGGAGGCTGGCCGGGCATCGGGACACCGGCGGCCTGGGCGCTCTGCTGGGCCAGGAGCGCCCGCTCCTGGGCGGCGCGCGCGGCCGCCGTTTCGCGCTCGACCTTCGCCGCTTCCTTGCGGGCCCGGCGGGACGAGGCGGGCGCCCCACCGCGGCGTTCGGCCCGCTTGCCGGCCCGTTCTTCGCGGCGAAGCTTCGCGTTCACCTGCCGCTGCGATCGCTGTTCCGCCCGCGCCGCCCGCTGCTGTTCGCGCGACTGCTTCCGTTTCTCCTTGGCGCTCAACGCTACGGCCGGAGCCGCGGCGGCGGCCGTCGTCGCGGCGGCGGCGGCGGTCTCGCCCGCCCCGGTCGACGCCGGAGCGGCGCCGGGGGCGGCCTCCGGAGCCGGGGTCGCCGGAGATTCCGGCCCGGAGGTCGGGGCAGAAACAGACGCGGTTTCGCCGGTGGGCTGCTGCGCCGGACCGGGCGGCGGTGGCGGCGCCTTCGCGGCGGCGGCAGCCGCCTTCTTTTCGCGGCGCCGTTCGGCCCGCGACGGCTTCCTCTGCTTCGGCGGCTTCGGCGGCTTCGGCAGCTTCTGGGCCTTCGGGGGCGGCGGGCCCCCGCTTGCGGCTTTCGGTTTCTGCTGCTCCTGACGGCGTCGCTGAACGCTGATCACGAGCAGGAGCAGCAGGATCGCGACCACGAGACCTGCAACGAAATACTCGATGTGGTCGCTGACGAATTCGCCGACTTCGCTGGGGACCGATGCCGTGATCACAGCCCCGAAGCTACCTGATTCTGCTCTTGAATTCGCGCTCGACCTCGCGCCGCACGTCACGCTCCGCGATCTCTCGACGGCGGTCCCGTCCCTCCTTGCCCCGGGCCAGGGCCAGCTCGACCTTTGCCCGCGGCCCCTTGAAGTAGATCCGGGTCGGGACGAGGGTCAGGCCACGCTCCGCGGTCTTTCCGACCAGCCGCTCGATCTCCGCTCGGTGGAGCAATAGCTTGCGCGGCCGTTCCGGCTCGTGGTTCTCGCGGCTGGCCGGCTCATAGGGGGGAATGTGGAGGCCGCGCAGCCAGACCTCGCCGTGGTCGATCACAGCGTAGGCGTCGCTGAGCTGCGCCTTCCCGTTGCGCAGCGACTTCACCTCCGAGCCGAGCAGCGCGATTCCGGCCTCGAACTTCTCGACCAGCTCGAAGCGGTGCCCGGCGCGGCGGTTGGTCGCGACGTCTCCGGAGGCCGGGCTCCGGCGCTTCTTCGCCTTCTTCGCCACGACTAGCCTCCGACCGGCTCCAGATCCACCCGGCCGCGGGGGGCTTCGACGCGAGTTACCCGGACGGATACCGGGTCCCCGAGGCGCAGGGCGCGGCCCGACTCCTCCCCGACCAGGGCGATCTCGGTCTCGTCCAGCTCGAACCGCTCGGCGCCGCCCAGCCTGCGGGCCGGCAGGAATCCCTCGTAGACATCCCCGAGTTCGCCGCGGAAGCGGGCGAAGGCGCCGCCGCCGATCACCCCCGAGACCTCGCCCTCGAACTCGGCCCCGGCTCCGCGCTCGCCGAGCTCGCGCTCGAGCAGATAGGCGGCGCAGATGTCGTCGCCCTCGCGCTCGATCCGCACCGAGTCGCGCTCCCGCTCGCTGCAATCCCGTGCCGCTTCCCTCACCTCGGCCGCGCGGGGAGCCGCCTCCCCCTCGCCCATCGCCGCGAGCAGCGCGCGGTGGACCACGAGATCCGGATAGCGACGGATCGGCGAGGTGAAATGGCAGTAGGCGGCGCTCGCCAGCCCCGCGTGGCCGGAGTTGCGCTCGCTGTAGCTGGCCTGCTGGAGCGACCTGAGCACGAGAGATGTATACGCCTCGCGGCCATGGCCGCGCCGCGAGGCCTCGCCGGCGACCAGGCGGCTCGCCTCGGCGGCGAGCTCGCCCGCCTGCCGCGGCGCCAGCGACCCCCGCAGCGGCGGCGTCGGGATCCCGAGCGCATGGAGCTGACCGATCATCCGTTCAACGCGCGGGGGGTCGGGCTGGCCGTGGACCCGGTAGATCGCCGGAACCCGGCGGCGCTCGAGCAGCTGCGCCACCTGCTCGTTGGTGAGGATCATCAGCCGCTCGATCAACCGGTGGGACTCGGTCTGGGGCACCGTCCGAGCCGCCACCACCTGCCCCGCTCGATCGAAGCGGAACTCGGGCTCGGCTGTATTGACCTCGAGCCCCCGGTCGCCGCGCTGCTCGCCCAGTCGCGCCGCGGCATCCCGGGCCAGCGCCAGCGGCTCGGCCACCTCCTCCGGCGCCGGCGCGCGCCCGCTGAAGATGACGTCGAGGTGGTCGTAGTCGAGGCGGGCGTTGGAGCGGACCCGGCTGCGGTAAAACCTGGCGCCGGCGGGGGCTCCGTCCGGGCCGAGCTCGATCTCGGCCGTCACCGCCAGCCGCTCGACGCCGGGCGAGAGGCTGCAGGCGTCCTCGCTCAGCGCCCGCGGCAGCATCGGCTCGACGGTTCCCGGGACGTAGGTGCTGTTCCCCCGCCGGCGCGCCTCGCGGTCGAGCGGCGAGCCCGGGCGGACGTGGGCGGCGACGTCGGCGATGTGGATCCAGAGCCGGGTCCCCTCTCCCTCTCGCCTGGCCGAGACCGCATCGTCGAAATCGCGGGCGGTCGCGGGGTCGACGGTGAAGGTCGGCAGCCCGGTGAGGTCGCGGCGCCGCTCCGCCGGCGCCGATATCGCGACCCGGTCGGCTTCGGCCTCGACCGAGATCGGAAAGCCGCGGCGTCCGAGCTCCGCTTCGAGCAACGCCTCG